>JALSMC010000121.1 GCA_026987995.1 Sulfurimonas sp.
TTTTACTTAGATTTCCAAGTAGTTGATCTATATTTAATTTATTTTCTATTTTACTCATATATGCATCCATTTATTTCTTATCCTTATAATAGCAAATTTTTGGGACACAACATTTATTTTTAGTCCCGAACGGTACTGGATAATCAACTTCAAGAGACCATCTCAAGCTTTGAGCATAAGGAGGGTGTGGTAGTAGGAATTACAAGAAAGGGTTCTAACGAATCTAAGTCTTCTCAACTTGCAGATGCCCTAGAGCGAGGGGCAAAGATAATCATCACTACAATTCAGACCTTTCCATTTGTGCTAGAAGCGATTCAAGAGCGAACAACACTTAAAGATAAAAACTATGCAATCATCGCCGACGAAGCTCACTCATCTCAAACGGGTTCAACTGCTAAACAACTCAGAGAAGTTCTTACAGCCGAGCAGATTGAAGAGGGAGTAGAACTGAGTGCAGAGGATATTATTACAGCTTCTATAGAGTCACGAAGTGCGAGTACTAATCTAAGTTTTTATGCTTTTACAGCGACACCAAAAACAAAAACACTAGAGATGTTTGGTGTACTACCAAAACCTGATGAAGCACCATCAGAGACAAATAAACCTCAAGCTTTTCATCTCTACACGATGAAACAAGCAATCCAAGAGGGATTTATCTTAGATGTTCTTCAAGGTTACACAACTTATAAGCTTTACTATAAGCTTGAGCATGCTAACCCAAACAAAGATACAGAGGTAGAGAGTAAGAGAGCGAAGGTAAAAATAGCCAAGTGGCTCAACATCCATCCTCATAATATCGCCCAGAAAATAGAGATAATCTGTGAGCATTTCAAAACCCATGTAGCACATCTGCTTGAGGGACAAGCTAAAGCGATGGTTGTTACCTCTAGTCGTAATGCAGCAGTACGCTACAAGATAGCCTTTGATAAGTACATCCAAGAGCATGGCATACAAGATATGCAGGCGATGGTCGCTTTTTCAGGAAAAGTAGTTGATGATATAGAGGGTGCAGAGAAAGAGTACACCGAAGCCAACATGAATCCTGACCTTAGAGGCAGAGAGATGAGGAAAGCTTTTGATAGTAATGACTACCAAGTGATGCTTGTTGCCAACAAGTTTCAGACAGGGTTTGACCAACCAAAATTGTGTGCCATGTATGTTGATAAAAAGCTAGGTGGTGTGGACTGCGTACAGACACTTTCAAGACTCAACAGAACTTATGCAGGTAAAGAGCAGACCTTCGTGCTTGACTTCGTTAATGAAGTAGAGGAGATAAAAGAAGCCTTTGAGCCTTACTATAATAGCACGGTACTCGAAGATTTAACAGACCTAAACATAGTTTATGACTTGCAAAAAAAATTGGAAGCTCGTAGCATTTTTAGTTCAATAGATGTAGAAAATTATGCAAAAGCTTTCTTCGACCCCAAAGGAACACAGGCTTCTATGAGTGCAGCCATTAAACCAGCAGTTGATAGATATAAAAATCAGTACAAGCGTGCATTAGAGCAGATACAACAGATAAAACTGAATCTCTCTGAAGCAAAAAAGAACAAAGATGACAAAGGAATACACAACTACGAGCTAGACCTTAAAGAGGCTAATGAACTCAAAAGTGCACTCGACATCTTTAAAAAAGATCTCATAAGTTTTTTGCGACTCTATGAGTTCCTTTCTCAAATAGTAGACTATGAAGATGAGGAGCTGTTAAAACTCTCTGCCTTTGTGAAAGCACTCATCCCAAATCTGAAAACCTACGATGAAAAAGACCCTATAGATATCTCACTGGTAAAACTTTCGCACTATAAACTCCACAAGCAAAAGAGTGAAAATATCAGCTTAGTAGGAGAAGGTGAATTAGCATCTATTGAAGGTGGGGGAGCGACAGCAAGAGACCCTGAAAAAGAGTTGCTCTCAGAGATAATAGGTCATATGAACGCACTGTTTGAGGGAGATTTAAGTGATGAAGATATGCTTAATTATGCTAAAACCATTAAAGACAAGGTAATGGAGAACGACAAAGTTGTAGAACAGGTCAATAACAACACCAAAGAACAGGCAATGATGGGTGGTTTTGCAGAAGCGATTAATGATGCAGTGATTGATAGCTTGGATGTGCATCAAAATCTAGCAACACAGGTACTTGGTGAGGAACGCATACGCAAGGGGCTTGCTAATATTGTTTATGACCTTATTGTTAATGGGTTGAAGGCTAGTTAACCAGAAGTTCTTTTGTAAACTCTTTTGTAAAGTGTTGTAAACTGCAGTGTAAACTGGAGTTTGTTTTTTTGTAAACTGAAGGTGCTCTAAAGACACTACTTGTAGTGTTTATAGAGAAATAACTCAAAAAAAGGAAACGGGAGAAAAATAATTCTCTCTCAAAATAAGTCATATTCTCTCTCTACACTTTACAAAATCCATGATACAATTTTCTTTTAAAACTTCTTATTCTATGAGTAAGGACATTGTCTATGGTAATGTAAAAACCATAGGTTGTATTGAGAGTTTACCTATATCTTTTAATCACAACTATTTAAAAATAGTGGAGCTCTTTGATTAGAGTAAAGTTACCAGTTCTTTTGAAAACTGTGAAGTTGGTATTGATTTACTAATTGTAGAGATACATAAATCTAACCAGTAGTAGGGCTGCCAAACCTAATAATTCGTTATATGTTTTCGAATGAAAAAATCAAAAATAGAATGACTCAACACATACCTGTAACAGAGGCAGGAAAATTTTAAAATAAAGAATCAAAAATGAGAGGAAGTGTATATCATCAAACTGCTAACTTAGTGAAAATTATTTTTAGGGAAAAAGCAAAAAAAGAAGAACG
>JALSMC010000122.1 GCA_026987995.1 Sulfurimonas sp.
TTGTAACTTGAGTCTGCGTTTGTGCAATATTTTGTGTTAAATTTTCAGTCTGTTTTGCTAATGCTACTTTAATGGCATCATTATTAGGATTATCAGCAAATGTTTGCCACATATTATAGTACTCAGCTAAATCAGATTTAATCCCCACCCCATCAATCTCAGGAAAATAAGTTGAAAGTTCTTCTAATGTCTGCTGCGTAAAATCGACATACTCTTTGTCTGCTGAGACTGCTGTATATTTATCAAAAACAAAGTTATCAAAAACTCTTTGAATATCTGTAATCTCTGTTCCGCTACCAACATTACCAGCAGTAGTATAAAGTGGAGTAGCAGACGACTGCACAACTCTCTGCCTTGTATAGCCCTCAACTTCTGCATTTGTGATATTATTTCCAGTAACATTTATTCCAACTTGGGCAGCACTTAAACCACTATATCCAATATTGAGGCTATTAAAAATTGAAGCCATCTTACACTCTCACTTCTAAAATTGATGAGTTCTTTGATGTCACTTTATCATATCCTTGCATCTCTGTTGGGATAACTCTTTCTAAAAATGTATTGTATAAATTACTCACAAGTAAAACAAATTTTGCATATTTTTTATTTATATCTCGTAAATTGTTTAGTTCTACCTTAAGTTCATCTAAAAGTATATGTTGTTCTTTATTGAGAAGGTCGGGGAGGTCTACATTTGGGTTAGCTGTTATCAACGAAGATATTTCATTATCTATTAATGCTTTTTTTACTTCAAAACTTTTTAGTTTCTCTTCTTTGAGTGGCAATCTATCAAACTGAGTAGTATGCTCAGCTTTTTTTATATCTTCAATATCAGCTTCTGTAATATTAATTATATCCCTTAAATCACTAAGGGCATTCTGTAAATAATGTGATAACATACCTAACTCCTGTTTTACTTTTTTAGTTTAAAGTAGAGCATCCGCCATCTTCTGAGATAAAGCATTTAAATCTACCTTGTACTCGCCTGAGTCTATTGACTTTTTGAGTTCATCGACTTTACTTGCCTCACTATTAGATGAGACATTTGCAGTCTGTTTTTGTTCTTTAGCTTCGTTTGTTTTACTTGGATAAGTAGCACGAGTTGCAGAAGCATTTGTTTGTGAAATCATAATTTATCCTTTATACTTCTATATCGGCAAATCATTCATTTACTTGAGTGTTTTTCTCACTTTTCTCTACTTAAATAGTCATATAACATTTGTGAGAAACCAAAGCCCCCTGCACTCGCTTTTGAGAGTTCATCGCGGTACATTGATTTGTATATTTTATCACCTGGATCTTTTTGAGACGAGAACATGTCTTTATCATTGACTGCAGCATTATCCATTAACATTTTAATGATAACTGCTTCAAATGCATCTGTCTGTTGGCGAAGTTCTTTATCGTCTACATTCTCATTTATCTTAGGAATATTCGTATTTTGGATTGTTTGTTGCACCATGCTTGTCATGCTATTTATACCGTATCCCATTACATTACCACCAAGTCAGCTACTATACTTCCAGCACTTTTCATAGCTTCAAGTATAGAGATTATGTCTTTTGGACTTGCCCCCATTTTTTGAAGTGAACGCACAAGATTTGCTACGGTTGTTGTTCCTTCTTTAGTATATACCTCATTTTCATTAAGTCCTATAACTAAATCTTTATCAACTATAACAGCACCATCTGGAGATAAGAGGTTTTTCTGCTCAACTATTTTTATAGTTATATCTCCATGGGTTAATATAATTGGTTTGAGTTGTATGTTTACACCTGCAACAATTGTTCCAGTTCTCTCATTAATAATAATTTTATTTTTAGGTCTATAGTTCATCTCTATATCTTGAACTTCTGCTAAAAACTCTATCATAGAACGGTTTTGAGGACGTTTTAGTTTTACACTTCTAGAGTCAGTTGCTACTGCCACTTGAGTGTTATAAAAACTATTTATCGCTTTTTGTACAGCAACTGCATTTTTAAAATCAGCCTCTTTAAGTGATAATGTTGCATACTCTTGGTTGAAAAGGTTGATATTTATCTCACGCTCAATAAAACCACCATTAAAAACTACTCCAGCAGTAGGATGTGTTAATGCTCCACCTCTGGTGTTTCTTCCACCTATACTTACTGCACCCTGACCCAATGCATATATCTTACCATCAACCCCTTTTAAAGGTGTCATTAGGAGTGTTCCACCTTCTAATGACTTTGCATCACCGATGGAAGAGACTGTAATGTCAAACTTATCACCTTGTCTAGCAAATGGCTTCATAGTTGCAGTTACAACAACCGCAGCTACATTTTTAGACTTTATATCAATTGGATTCATGTCAATGTTCATCGCTTTTAACATGTTTGAGATTGACTGGAGTGTAAATTTAGAAGTGGTACCATCACCAGTTTTTTCTAAACCGACTACTAAAGAATAACCAATAATCTGATTTTCTCGTACACCAACGATGCTTGAAACATCATTGATTTTAGTCGCATTTAGTGCTGATATAAAAAGAAGTAGTAGTAAAAAAAGTTTCATTATAATCCTTAAGTTACTCAAAGATTAGCAATATTTATTCCACTTTAGTCGGCAGTGAGGTATGTAAGACTTGTATTTCCAAATTTTTTAGTTTTTATAATGCTAAATGCACCCAATTGTTCATCTATCTCTAAACCTGTCATATGTTCAATAATAACCATACGAACAACTTCTTCAGGTAGCGACTTGATGAGATTCATAGTTTTATTATAAATCTCTTCCATTCCTTCGCGTATACTAAAAGGTGGATCTACATAAAAGTAAGCATCTTCACCTTGTTTTTTGAGTTTTGATACAACTGCGTTTATGTTCTCAAAACTATTGCCACCATAAACACTACAAGCAAGAGGGTCTGTCTGTGCAATGTTTTCTTTAAGTGTTTTAAGAGCATCTCTATCTTTTTCCATAAACTGTATGCTCTTAGCACCACGGCTCAGAGCTTCAAGACCAATAGACCCACTCCCTGAGAACACCTCAACAAAATTTGCATCTATTATCTCAAACTGCAAGGTGTTAAAAAAAGACTCTAAAACAATTGTTTTTGAACTTCTTGTTGTCGTTTTACTTGGAAGTTTAAGAACTTTTCCTTTAAACTTTCCACTTATTATTTTTTTTGTAAACTTTTTGTTGTTATTTTTCATAAAATGCTTTGACTGCTCGTATTATATTTGATTGATACTCTTGTGTTAAAGACTCTATGCGATTTTCTAAGATACTAAAGTCCATTGCAGGGTCTAACTTTTCTCTATTATGAGTTTGTACACTCTCTTCTTGTGGATTTAATTCTAAGTGGCGTTTTTCTAGTGCTAAAATAAGTTGTGCTTTTGAAAAAGGTTTTTTCAGGTTAGCTGATGCATCACTCCCTATGTAAAAGCATCTCTCATCTTCTAAACAAGGCTCATCCCGCACTACGATATCACATTTACTATAAGTACTCAGATGTTTATCTAAAAAAAGTTCTAAAGATTTTTGTAAAAGTGGTGAACTACACTGTACTGCTATTTTCATACATTCCCTTATAAATAATAATTTATACTATACCTTAAATCGTCATCACACTCACTACTAAGTAACCACTGCACATAGGAAATGTCATTTAAACAGACTTCTTCTATGTACTTTCCCTTATGCTTTCCAAAAGAGAATTTTTCTAAAAGTACTTCTTTAAAAGTTAGTTCTTGCATCTGCTCTACACTTACCATCTCTTGAAGATAGACAAACAAAAGCTTAGTTACTAAAGTATCACTCAGTGCATTATGAGCAACTAAAGCATCTTTGATTCCATACTCAGATTTTATTTTTTCTTCTTCTTTATAAAGCTTTAACTCATAACGGAGAAATTGCAAAGAAAAACCATCACACTCTTTGATGAGATGTTTACTTACACGAAGAGTATCAATGATAGAACCCTTCCACTTAAAACCACTCTTTTGTAGCATCTCTATGTCAAATGAGATGTTATGTCCGACTAATGTATTTGCATTACTATTGTTTTTTTCTAACTGCTCATAAATACTACTCTCTTTAAAGCACTTCTTATTTTTAAGCATCTCATTAGTTATGTGGTGTACACTTGAGGCTTCAGCAGATATCTTTTTACCTTCATGTACAAGTTCGTATGCATAACTATCATCATCTATAAACGCCACTGAGCAGATAAGGTCTTTACTCTCTAACCCTGTCGTCTCCGTATCTAAAAATATCAGCATTTTACTAACTTTACTCGCTTACATCGAGCAGTTAAAATCATAAAAGAAAAATATCCCGCGACTAAAATAAAAGCATATAAAACATAGATATTAAACCAATCAAAAACTGCAGTAGTTTCACTAAGGGCATATGAAAAAATGAGTGCCACTATCATTTGAGCACCAACAAGCCATATAATCAACATAAACCATTTTCTCCATACTTTGACTAAGTCACCATAACCCACCTCTTCTATTACTTGTGTTTCCCCTTCTTTTGGGCAAGTGAAAAGCTGGAGTTTGTAGTTGTTATAACAACGGTTAAAGACTGGTTTGAGTGTTCTAAATAAAAAAAGTAAAAGTGTAAAATTCCAAAGGATGAGAAACCAAAACTTTGTGATATCAAAAAGAGCTTCTTGTAACTTCAATATAATTGGTACCATACCTTGTGAGATATACAAGTAAGCACTAATGCAAATCGCTAAAACAAGAGCAGAAAAGACACTGCTAAAAGTTAAACGCAGTGCCCATGCCAACCAAGTATAAAGATAAAACTTACTCACTCTTTTTTCCAAAATCACCGAGCATACTATTATAATGTTCTAGTGTCATAAAACTCTTCTCAAATCTATAACGAATGATAAACTCAACGACACTGTCCTTAAACTCACAATCTACATTCTCAACTCGACCAAAATAAGCTAGTGAGATATTTTTACTTTTTACTTTGGCAGTTTTATCATAACTAATTGCTAAAATTTGTAGATATTTTCCCTCTTTTATTTCTCCTAGATTTTCTTCTAAAAGTGAAGCTCCAGAGAGGTTGATAGCCTTAAATAAAAATAATTCTTCAAAAGTGTCTATTTTTTTATCTATACCTACACTTACAAAGAGCTCTTTTAACTGCAACATATTATTTTTGCGTGTAAGTTCATAACTCGATATCTTATTTGTAAGGTTTTTTAATCTATCTAAAGCTGAACTCATCACTATTTCCTCAATATATTTGTACTCTATTTCTTATATTAAAATTATATCAAAATTACTTAGATATAATAACACAAATAAATTTTAATTAAAGAGACTTATGGACTACTTAAAAGCACAGAGTGTTGATTCACTCAAGGGTACTATCAACATCTCGGGTGCAAAAAATGCATCTCTTCCTCTTATAGCGATGACTATTCTCGCAAAAAACAGTGTAAACATCAAAAACTTACCTCATGTAGCTGACATAAGAACACTTCTTAAACTCCTCACAAACTTAGGTGCAAAAGTTGACTTTTTGGATGAAAAAGTAGTAGTTGACACAAAGCCATTACATGAAACGAAAGCAACATATGACATTGTCAAAACTATGCGTGCTTCTATTTTAGTTTTGGGGCCAATTCTCGCCCGTTTTGGTCACTGTGAAGTTTCTTTACCTGGTGGTTGTGCCATTGGACAACGTCCTATTGACTTACATCTCAAAGCTCTAGAACAGATGGGTGCACAGATAGAGATAAAAGCGGGATATATTGAAGCAAGAGCGCCAAAAGGTCTTCAAGGATGCAACATCATCTTCGATAAAATCACTGTAACAGGTACAGCAAATATCGTCATGGCAGCAGCCCTTGCTAATGGCAAGACTACCATTACAAACGCAGCCCGTGAACCTGAAGTAGTACAACTGTGTGAAGTGCTAAATGAGAGTGGTGTTACTATTGATGGGATTGGGACAGCTGTACTTACAGTACATGGAACAGCAGGAGAGCTTATAAACATTCCTGAATTTAGTATCATACCAGACCGCATAGAAGCTGGAACTTACCTCTGTGCAGGTGCAATCACAAAGTCAAAAATCACTCTTACAAATGTAGAGCCTAAACATTTAGGAGCAGTTCTTGCAAAACTCGAAGAAATGGGAAGTAGTTTTACACTTACAGAGGACAGTATCACTATTCACCCTGCAAAAAAGATAAAACCAGTAAAAATCATTACTCAAGAGTATCCTGCATTTCCAACAGATATGCAAGCACAGTTTATGGCTCTTGCTACTCAAGCAGATGGTGTCTCCATCATAGAAGAACGACTTTTTGAAAATCGTTTTATGCATGTGAGTGAGCTCCAACGTATGGGTGCAGACATAACACTAAATGCTCATACAGCAACAGTAAATGGAAAAACAAAACTGAGTGGTACTGATGTAATGGCTACAGACCTGAGAGCTTCATCAGCCCTTGTTTTAGCAGCACTTGTTGCAAATGGGGAAACTAACATTCACCGTATCTATCATCTAGACCGTGGTTATGATGCTTTAGAGAAAAAGCTAGGTGGAGTTGGAGCAGATATACAAAGACTCTCAGAGTAATTATATCTTACTCTCTAAAGCCTCTTTTAGTCTTCAAAGATTATCATCTCATAAACACTTCTAGTTGTAACAAGAGCTTTATCAGGTGCAACTGAGTGTGCATTTGTCGCACGATTTACCTCGTGTCTAAGTTCAGCTATCTCTTTTTCCATAGAGTCAACATTTCCCTTTAAACGTAAGATAATATCAACACCTGCAAGGTTTACACCAAGCTCACGAGTTAAACGTAAAATAAGCTTTATCTTATCTATATCGCGTTGTGAGTAAAGGCGTATGCGACCATTTGAACGCGAGGGACAAATAAGATTTTCACGCTCATACTGACGCAGTGTTTGTGGGTGAATCTCTAATATCTTAGATACTATACTTATCAGATAAACGGGCTCATCATAATTATGAATCATCTCTTACTCCTTAGGAAGTTTCTCTTTCATCATTTCTACTAAGTCTTCATCTAAATCGTCAATATTTGGTAAAACTATATTTGCTTTTAAGTAAAGGTTTCCACGAGTTTTTGTTTTTCTATTCATTGCACCCATCTCTTTTACACGAAAACGCTGACCATTTTTTGTGTTTTGTGGTACTTTGAGTTTTATCTCTTTTTCTAGTGTTTGTATAGCTATTTTTTCACCAAAGAGTGCTGCTGAGAGTGGCACATCAAAAGTTTTAACTAAGTCATCACCCTCTCTTTCATACTCTGGACTAGCCGCAACTGTAATTTTTAAGAATAAGTCACCTACTCTACCACCCTGAGCATGACCTTTTCCTTTAACACGCATCTTTTCACCAGTGTTCACACCAGCAGGAATTTTGATGTCAAATCTATCACCATTTACAGCAACAGAGTGACTCCCACCAAGGATAGAAACAACAAAAGGAATAGTAACATTAGTTTCCATGTCAAGGTTTACCTCTTGTTGGAATCCTCCGCCACCAAAACCACCACCGCCAAATGGATTTCCGCCACCGCCACCTTGAGAGAACATCTCACGAAGTATATCTTCCATACTTCCAGAACCTGCACCACCGTGATTACGAGAAAAATCATGATAGTTTTGACCACCAAACATAGCATCACCCTGCATATCGTACTGCTGTTTTTTCTCTTTGTCACTTAGTATCTCATACGCAGAGTTTATCTCTTTAAACTTCTCTTCTGCAGAGGGGTCTTTATTTACATCGGGGTGGTATTGACGTGCTAATTTTCTATATGCTTTTTTTATCTCTGATTCACTAGCACTCTCGTTAATTTCTAATGTTGTATACAATGATTTTGCCATAACTATTTCCTTCTTTTTACATAATTGTTAAAATATTTTTTCATTAGTGGAATTATATCACAAGAGTTGAGTCTATGTCAATCAACTCTTAATTTTTTTAAAGCTTTAACTTTACTATTCTCCTACATGCCTACTATCTCTAGGTGGATAAGCCTTGTAAAAGAAAAACATTGCTTTTCGTTTATTCTTTGCTCTCCCTCTTCCTTGATCATAACAAATCCCTAATTCATAACACTGTTTTAGATTATTTTCTTCACAGCCTTTTGAGTATATATCTGCTGCCATTGAGAAGTATTTTTTTGACTTATAATCACTAGGCGTTACCTTAAATCCTCTATCGTCCTGTCCAAATAAATATGCACGTCCAAGTCCATTACATCCTCTAACATCCCCTTTAAGACATTGCTCTTTCATATACTCTAAGCCAACACTCTTTGCAAGCTTATTTGAGGCCTTGTAAAGCTTTCCATCTTTTCCTTTAGCAATCACTATAATCTCGCTATGCTCTTTGAGTCTTACTTTAAAACTATAATTAGTAATAGATTGAGGGGTAGTACTAATTATTGCCACTACTACATGAGGATTCTTAGTAGCAAAAACTATAAATGACTCAATTGGAAGATTACCTTTAATCTCAAAAGGTACAGCAGACCCATTTGGAGGAAAGTTAGGTGTAAAAATTTGTAAAGACCCTATGGTAGAATACTCATGAGATTCATATAGAGCATCAAGTACTTCATGTACACTATGCATTTTCCATATTTTAGGATGATTTTCTCTGTAGTTATGTACTTTATAAGCAGTCAGATTCACTGCTTTTTTAGTATTTATCCCTTTGCTACTTTTTATTTTACACATTGATTTTTCAACAATACCATTACTATATTTTACCCTTAGAGAAAGGGTATCACTCATACCCATATACTTATATTTTAATCTAAATACTGGGTTAAAGCTAAAATTAGTACTACTACTAAGATCGTAAACAATATTATTAGCTTCTGTAACTAAAATATGTGTTAGAAAATTTTCATCTATTTGACGTCTATTACCTGGACTTTTTATAATCATTTTAACATTTACGACATCAGCCTTTTGTTTAACTTTTATTTTTGTCTTTTCTAGTGCAAGGAGTGCTGTTATAAGTAGGTATATTATTAGTATATATTTCATAAAATATTATATCTTAATGTGAGTGATTATTGAGGGCGAATATAGAGAGTTACAAATATCTTGTAATCTCTATAAATATTTTGTTATTATTAATGTAAAAAGTGGCGAATTTCTGAAAAGTACAGTGACATTCCAAATTCGTTAGCTGCATCAATAATCTCTTGATCACGGATACTTCCACCAGGCTCGATTATATTTTTCACTCCAGCCTCAGCTGCTGCATCGATACTATCACGGAATGGGAAAAATGCTTCAGATGCAAGTGCTGCACCTTTGACATCAAGACCCATATCTTTTGCTTTTTTCAAAGCACACTGAGCAGCGTCAACGCGAGATGTCATACCCATACCAACAGCTACCATGGCAGAGTTTTTAACATATACAACACAGTTAGATTTTGTAAGTGATGCAATTTTGTATGCTATTTCCATATCTTTCATATCTTGTGCTTTTGCTGCTATTTTACTTACTAACTTAGCATTTTTTACTTCATCTTTACCAACCATGTCAGCATCTTGAAATACAAATCCACCATCAACATGTTTGAAGTCTTTTTTGTCGTTTGCTAGTAGAAGATTATCTGCACCCATCTCAAAAAGTTTGATGCGTTTTTTCTTAGCAAAAATCTCTTGAGCTTCAGGAGTGATACGACCAGCGATAACTACCTCTAAAAAAATCTCATTCATTTTCTCAGCAAGCTCGGCATTTACAGTACCGTTAACAGCTACTACACCACCAAACGCGGATACAGGGTCACATTTAAGAGCTTCTGTGTAAGCTTCTAAAAGTGTGTCTTTAATAGCAACACCACAAGGGTTTCCATGTTTAGAGATACAAACAACATTTTCTTCACCAAAACCAGCGGCAATTTTAACAGCACCGTTAAGATCATTTAAGTTGTTAAAACTCGCTTCACCTTTAAGTGTTGTGAAGTTGTTTGTAAAGTGATTGTCAAACTCGTAAAGAGCCCCTTTTTGGTGTGGGTTTTCACCATAACGAGTATCCATTACTTTATTTCCAACAACAAACTGTTTTTCACCAAAACCTTCGTTAAAACGCTCGTTCATATAGTTTGCTATCATAGAGTCATAAGCTGCTGTATGCTCATATGCTTTTATCATATAACCACGACGGAAATCTTTAGTGTTTTTTTCATTCTCTATCGCGTCTATTACTTCAGCATAATCTTCTACATTTGTAACAATGATAACTGCATCAAAGTTTTTTGCCGCAGAGCGAACCATAGCCGGTCCACCGATGTCAATGTTCTCGATAATCTCATCAAAATCATCGGTTTTTTCAATAGTCTCTTTAAATGGATAAAGGTTTACACATACAAGGTCAATAGACTCAACACCTAACTCTTTTGCTTGGTCTAAGTGACTTTGCTTATCACGACGATGTAAGATACCACCATGAACATAAGGGTTAAGAGTCTTAACACGCCCTTCAAAACACTCAGGAAACTTTGTAACTTCATCAATTTCAATAGCAGCGATGCCCGATTCAACTAACTTCTTAAAAGTTCCACCAGTTGAGATAATCTCATAACCGTTTTTTACTAAAGAGTTACAAAACTCAACTATCCCTACTTTATCACTTACACTTACTAATGCTCTTTTTGCCAAAACATTTCCTTTAGAAAATTAATTGTGCAATTTTATCTAAAAAGAGATTATATTTTGATGAAAACAGCTTCTTTTTAAGAAGCTCTTTTTTCTAAAAACTTTAGTATTTCTTCTTCACTTCCTTTAAATAAAAGAGGTATTGTTGTTTTTTCTATTTGAAACTGATACATAGGGTCATAATACTTCTCTAATAACTCGTGTATAAACTTCTTATAAAGTTGCTCTTTTAAAGTCTTGTCTGATGTATTGCTAGCCTCTGTAAAAATCACCTCTATATTAGTATAGTTTTCACTCCCTAAACGTTTTTTTATCTTAGATAAACTTTTAGAAATATCTTCAACCCACTTTTTTACACCCTCATCCGAATATGTCAAGACATAATCCTCTTGTGCTTTGACTACATACTCATCATAACTCACATCAATTCTCTCAGAGATTGGTCTCTCTAAAATAATCATCTCACCATCCATAAGATTTTCATATACCTCTTTAGGCATAAAAGCTCGACCGATATTATGACTCTCATGTTCGATAAGAATTTCTTTATACTTTTTATCTTCAGCTTGAATCAGTGCATAGGCTAAATTATTTTCAAAGTTGATTTGTGTGGGCTGGATTGAAACATTATTCCCAAAAGAAGAGCCTTTATGGTTTGCAATTCCTTCTAAGTCTATAGAATTTTGTATCTTGTTTAAAAGAATTGTTTTACCTGAACCTGTATACCCACCGATGATGATTGTTTTAGTCTCTTTAGATATACGAAGGGATTCATCCATCAAAAAAGTACGAAAAGCTTTATAGCCACCTTTTAGACGTACTATATCTCGACCTGCTTCTTTGAGCCAAGACTGAGCAATATCTGAACGCTGTCCTCCACGAAAACAGTAAAGCAGTGCATTTGGGTGCTCTGCTAGATAAGCTAACCACTGTTTTACTCTCTCCTCTTTTCCCTCTTCTTTTATAAGCTCTTCTGCTAAGGCAATAGCAGCTGTGTTCCCATTTTTTTTATACTCAGTTCCTACTAAATGGCGTTCTTCGTCGTTAAGTATAGGAAAGTTACTCGCGTTTTCAAATGCCCCTTTAGTAAACTCCACTTCAGCTCGTACATCAAGTAAATCTGTGCTATTTAAAACAATAGAGCGAAAATCCTCTGTAAGTAAGTCTGACACTAGATAACTTCTACTAGTTTGTCGCCACTTACAACAGTTTTCCCAATAGGTTTTAGGTCAAGTCCTGCTTCTTTTGTAATTGATAAAAACTCTTCTAAACTCTCATCACTCACAACACAAAGAAGTCCACCCGAAGTTTGTGCATCACAGAGTATGTCTTGTTGTTCTGGCGTTAGAGTGCCTATCTTATGTCCGTAACTCTCAAAGTTTCTCTTCGTTCCTCCAGGAACACAACCCATCTCCCAGTATTTTTTGACATTTTTAAGAGTTGGTACTTTGTCATATTCTATAACAGCACTAATACTACTCCCCTCACATATCTCACTCAAATGCCCAAGCAGACCAAAACCTGTCACATCAGTCACGGCTTCTACACCTGAGAGTTTTGATATCTCTTGACCAACCTTGTTTAACTCACACATAGCTTCTACAGCTACATCGATGTCACCATCAGCTATCACTTTATTTTTTTGTGCCGTTGTGAGTATGCCGATACCGAGTGCTTTGGTCAAAAAGAGAGAACATCCAGCTTTTGCTGTGTCGTTGCGTTTGAGGTTTTTATTATCTACCATACCTGTTACTGCAAGCCCAAAGATAGGCTCAGGAGAGTCTATACTATGACCACCAGCAAGAGGTATCCCCGCTTCTTCACATACAGAGCGACCACCATCTATCACTTCTCTTGCAACATCTGCATCTAGCTTATTTATCGGCCAACCAAAAATAGCAATGGCCATAAGAGGTTTTCCACCCATGGCATAGATGTCACTGATGGCGTTTGTAGCGGCGATGCGACCAAAAGTAAAAGGATCATCCACTATAGGCATAAAAAAGTCAGTAGTACTCAGAACTGAAGTACCATTACCAAGGTCAAATGCAGCTGCATCATCTTTTGAGCTATTTCCTACAAGAAGGTCAGGAAAAGGGGAACTTATTTGCTTAGTTTTTAAGATGGAGTCGAGTAGTTTTGGTGATATTTTACAACCACATCCAGCGCCATGTGAGTATTGTGTTAGTTTTATATCTTTCATAATGTATAATATCCTCAAATAATTTGTATAATGATATCCAAATATAAGGAAAACCATGAAGAACATAGCTATTTTATGCTCAGGGGGTGATGTTTCAGGAATGAATCCTGCCCTAAAGAGATTTGTTGAGTACACCAAAGAGAAAGGGCTAACACCATTTTTTATTTATGATGGTTATGAAGGTTTAATTGATAATAATATAAAAGAAGCATCGTACTCTGATGTATCAGGAATTATAAACCGTGGAGGAACTAAGATAGGGAGTGCCCGCAGTAAACGCTTTATGCAAAAGAAATATAGAAAAATTGCCAAAGAAAATCTTAATACTTTAGCAATTGATCTGCTCATGGTTTTGGGTGGTGATGGTTCATTTCGTGGACTGGACACTTTTTATAAAGAGCATAAGGTTAAGTTTTGTGGAATTCCTTCTACTATAGATAATGACATCAATGGTACTGATTATTGCCTTGGTATTGATACTTCTCTTAACATCATCAAAACTTCCATTGATGCTATTCGCGACACGGCATCTTCTTTCTCTCGTGCATTTGTTATTGAAACCATGGGAAGAGATTGTGGCTATTTGGCACTCATAACACATCTAACTTCTGGCTCTGAACTCTGCTTAATACCTGAAAAAGAGTATAACCTTAAGAGTTATGAAAATAAATTTAAAACAGAGGTAGCAAATGGTCGTAGGTACTTTATAGCTATAGTTTCAGAAGGCATACGACAGGATTCGCAAGAGATAGCCGACTGGTTTGAAGAAAAAGTTGGGATAGAATCTAGAGTAAGTGTTCTTGGACATATCCAACGCGGTGGTAATCCAACTGTAAAAGATAGACTCATGGCCTATAAGTTTGTTACACATGCTGTAGATGCACTACTTGATGGAAAAGAAGAGTCTGTTATATGCTATGACAGGTTTGGGTTTAATTTTAAAGGGATTGAGGAAGTTACATCAAAGACAAAAGAACTCGACAGAGAACTTTTGTCCTACTTATAAAAAAAAACTATTTATATATCTCTCTCAATTACTCTTTTGAATGTATTGAAGTAATTATCATCGAGCTCAGTAAGTGACATAGTTATGTCATTTACTTTGATAGCATCACCACCAACAGTTCCTATCTTCTCACAAGCTAAACCATTAAGAGTTGCTTCAAACGCAGCACAATTTTCAGGTTTTACTTCGATGATAGCACGAGATTGAGACTCTGCAAAGATATCTCTTTCATCGGATACTGTCATAGTTACATCACAGCCTAAGCCAGAAGTAGCAACCATTTTAGCAAGTGCAATAGCCACACCACCAGAACTTGCATCTTTAGCACACTCTAAAAGATGTTTTTTATTATCTTCGATAACTAAGTCCCAAAGTGCAAGCTCATTTTTGTAGTTTATCACAGGCATTGTCCCAGCAACAGTTCCACAAATCTCTTTCATATATAAAGAGCCACCAAATTCTGACTTGCTCTCACCTACTAGATAAAGAACATTGCCTGCATTTTGAAATGAAGACATTAAAACATTGTTTTGGTCATCATTGACACCAACTGTTGCGATTGACGGTGTTGGAAAAACTGAAACACCATTTGTTTCATTGTAAAGAGAAACATTTCCACCTATAACAGGAGTAGTAAGTTCAGCACATGCCTCTTTAATACCCTCACAAGCTTGTCCAAACTGCCACATAACTTCAGGGTTTTCAGGGTTACCGAAGTTAAGACAATCGGTAATAGCTAAAGGTCTAGCCCCACTCATAGCAACATTACGCCCTGCTTCAACAGTTGCCGCTGCTCCACCACCACGAGGGTCGATGTAGCAAAAACGAACATTACAATCAGCGCTCATTGCTAATGCTTTT
Organism: Sulfurimonas sp.; assembly: GCA_026987995.1. Taxonomy (GTDB): domain Bacteria; phylum Campylobacterota; class Campylobacteria; order Campylobacterales; family Sulfurimonadaceae; genus Sulfurimonas. The sequence goes on from JALSMC010000122.1 coordinate 14,722, forward strand.
CCGTTCTCTTTTACACGGATGACAGAAGCATCAAGCATCCCACCTTTTTTGATAGTGTTTGTCTGAACCATAGAGTCGTACTGTGTATAAATCCATGATTTATCTACAACTTCCATACTTTTTGTAAGTGTTTCAAAAGCTTCTTGATTTGATACTGTAGGAAAGTCATTTATACTCTCTGTATGAATTAAGTCTAGATATTTTGGTTTACGCATAGGACGATTAAGCTCAGGTGCTTCTTCACTCACAGGATCCACAGGAACCTCAGCACACTTTTCACCGTGCCAGAAAAGTTCCATATTTCCAGTAGCAGTTACTTCACCAACAACAGCAGCATCTAAATCCCACTTCTCAAAGATATCGATAATCGCTTGTTCTGAACCTTTTTTAGCACATAAAAGCATACGTTCTTGAGATTCACTAAGCATAAAGTCATACGGAGTCATATTCTCTTCACGAGCAGGAATTTTATCTAGGTGCATAATCATTCCACTTCCAGAACGTCCTGCCATCTCAAATGAAGAAGAAGTAAGTCCAGCTGCACCCATATCTTGAATACCTACAACATGGTCAGTTTTGAAAAGTTCCATACAGGCTTCAAGTAGAAGTTTTTCAGTAAAGGGGTCACCCACTTGAACAGTAGGACGGAGAGATTTTGACTCTTCTGTAAAACTATCAGAGCTCATAACCGCACCACCAAGACCATCACGTCCAGTTTTTGCACCAACATACATTACAGGATTTCCAACACCTTCAGCAACACCCAGGAAGATCTCATCACTCTTTGCGATACCAAGATTAAAAGCATTTACTAAGATGTTACCATTGTAACACTCATCAAAACTTACTTCACCACCTATTGTAGGCACACCCATACAGTTACCATAACCACCGATACCCTCAGTTACACCACGAACTAAATAGCGTTGGTGTTTAGAAATATCATCATCACCAAGCACATTACCAAAACGCAGAGCATTAAGTGATGCTACAGGACGGGCACCCATAGTAAATACATCACGCATTATCCCACCAACACCAGTAGCAGCACCTTGATACGGCTCTATAAATGAAGGGTGATTGTGTGACTCCATCTTAAAGACAGCCGCATACCCATCACCGATGTCAATAACACCAGCATTTTCACCAGGACCTTGAATAACCCAAGGAGCCTTAGTAGGAAAACCTTTTAAGTGTACTTTACTTGATTTATAAGAACAGTGCTCAGACCACATTGCAGAGAAAATACCAAGCTCGACTAAGTTAGGCTCGCGTTTAAGTATCTCTTTTATATGTGTATAGTCATCTGCTGAAAGTTTATGGTTTGACAGTTGTTCTTCAATGTTTTCTAGTTGTTGGCTCACTATGGAATCCTAAAAATTGGTTTTTAAAAATGGATTATATCTAAAAGGTGGTAAAAGTTATTTTAAGTCATTTCCTAATGAAAAGCAAACTCTTTTTTCGTGCGGATTATTTGCTTGAGTGAAAAGATATTTTTATACTCTATGGACTCTATCTCGTACTCTTTACTCTCTTTAGGCAGTTTAACTTTAAACTCATCATTTTGCTCTTTGCCGATCATAGCTTTTGCAAGAGGAGAGTGGATAGAGATAAGTCCATTTTCAGGTTCACTTTCTAAAACACCACAGAGTGTATAAACTTCTTCTTCGTCTGTGTCTATGTTTACGACATGCACAGTACTTCCAAAACTCACTTTCATATGAGCATGAAGAGAGGGATCGATGATTTTAGAGTTTTGTATCATTTTGTTGAGATAAAAGAGTCTTTTATCTATGAAACGCAGCTTCTCTTTTGCAGCATGATAGTCCGCATTTTCACTTCTGTCACCTTGAGCAGCAGCTACTAATTTTTCATGGGCGACTTTAGGCTTCTCAACTTCAAGTAGGTACTTAAACTCTTCAACTAAGATATCATACCCCTCTATACTCATAGGCTCAATCATACTATTGTCCTTAATGCTCAAAGCCTATAATATAGTAAGTCTCTTTTTTAGGTAATTTTTCTACTCTTATTTTAAACTTATCACTAAAGTGTTGCACCTTTTCATGTGCTTCTTCCCCTAGCTCTGGAGTTGGAGATTCAACCTTGATTTTAAAATACTCTTTTGAATTAGAGAGTGCTATGTAAGAGCTATTTACCTTTAGATGGTCATGTAGATCCATGATGTGCTTTTGAATCTTTTCATATCCACTTGTATTTTTTTCAATAGCTTCTAATTGTTTAAGTAAAGCATCATTTGGTGCATAACCGAGTTGTCTTAACATCGCATCTCTTAGCATTTGTATTCCTCATGTTTGATATTTTAAAAAATAATATCAGTTTTTGGTAAATATTCAGTATTTTTGGTAAATATTCAGTATGAATTTATATCTAATCACTATAATTGTACAATACGTTAATAAAAAGAGAGAGATTATGACTGAAGAAATACTTAAAAAAATCAAACAACTCCCACCACTTCCAGAGTCTACTATGCAGATAGAAGCAGTTTATCAAGATCCAGATAGTAGTTTTAACGATATGGTTAAGATACTTGAAAAAGATCCTCTACTTACTGCTGACATCTTAAAAGCAGCAAATTCACCACTTTATGGTTTTTCTCGTGAGATAAATGCGATAAGTCAAGCAGTTGGTTTATTCGGTATGGGAACTGTTCGTGGTTTTGCTCTCGCAAGTATTGTGAAAAAAAGTTTTAATCTTGACTTAGCACCTTATGGTATCTCTAATGATATGTTCTCCATGCTTTCAAAAAAGCAACATGGTCTTATGACTTCATGGTGTATCCGTAAAGAGAACAAACTTTTAGGTGTTTTATCTCCAGCTGCATTTCTTGTAGAAATTGGAAAGGTTTTAATTGCTCAACAAATTATGACTGATAACAAGCAAGAAGAATTTACTGAAGCCTTAAAAGAATTAGGTGATGTAGAAGCTGCTGAGAGACAAGTTGTTGGTGTTGATACTCCTGAAGTATCAGCTACTATCTTTTCTCAGTGGAAGTTTGAAGAGGGTTTAGTGGATGTTATCAGAAACTGTCAAAACCCTGAAAAAGCAGATGAAAATGATGTGCGTCCTGCTCAAATCCTTCATGTAGTCCGTGTTGCTGTTCCTATTAATGGTGTGATCACAGATGAAAGCACTAAACTTGCTAAAGAGCTTATATCTAAGTATTCATTAGACTTAGAAAGCTTTGAAGTAGCGATAGAAAACGCAGCACTTTAGTAAATAGTTGAAATCTCTACTTATACGACTCACACTTGGTGTGAGTGAGTTAGACATCACCCCTGATGAAGCTA
>JALSMC010000123.1 GCA_026987995.1 Sulfurimonas sp.
AGCTTCTTGGCTTGTTTGACTGCTTCGTCTATCACTTCGGCAGGCTCAGTGACCGCACTGTCCCCTGAGCTTGTCGAAGGGCAGACGACTTCCACATACCCCTCAGATACACCCTCACGACTCTTTTGTGGAACATACCCTTGCATGGTAGGTTCAAACCATCTGTTGACCTGCTCTACCACATTTTTGGAGCTTCGATAGTTGGTATCCATAGGGAGTATCTTTACCCCATAACGCTCTGCCACCTTGTCAAACAGCTCTTCTACACCTCCACGAAAACGGTACAGCGACTGCTTGGTATCGCCCACATAAAAAAATGACTTAAACTCACTCTGCCCTTGCCCTGCAAAGATTTCATCTATGAGAGGTTTGAGCAGTAAAAACTGCAAAGTGGAGGTGTCTTGAAACTCATCGAGTAGGATGTGTTTAAACTTCGAGTCTATCTTGAAGTACAAAAACTCCTTGCTGATGCTCTCATGCAGGAGCCTGTAGGTAAAGTAGGTCAAATCATCAAAGCTTAGTACCCCTGAACTTTTGGCATTGGTGATGTTGGCATTTTTGTAGTAGTCGTAGATGTTAAAAAGGTTATGCAAAACGATAGCCTCTCTGGCTTCTGCCCACTTGGCAAGCTCCATTTTGAGGTACGCATACAAGCCCTCCAGTTCATCATTGGCTACCTTTTTAAACCAGCTATGCTCACCCAAAGTCTCTTTTTCGAAGAGACTCTTGGCAAAAAGTTCTTTGATACTCTTGGTCTCAAACTGCTTCATGCACCGTGGTGCTGCACTCGCATCTATGAGTGCTTTGATTATCTTGAGTCTCAGCACTTCACACGCCTCTTCTTGCTTCGCCAAGACGAGGTTAGACTCTTTTTGCTTTGGCAGTAAAGGGTCTACCTTGTAAAAATTCTGCATCAGATCAAATATCTTTCCAAAGCGTTTGTCTTCTATATCTATAGCGAGCTTCACCAAATTTGAGAGCAGTCCATTTGCTTGTACCTCATCTAAAAAGTGTTTCTCTAACTCATCTTCCCCCTCTGTCTTCGTCACAAAGTCAGGCTCTAGCCCTATCTCCAACGAAGCAGAATGCAAAATGCTAGAGAAAAAACTGTCAAGTGTCACGATATACGAGCTATGAGACAAAAACTTAGCCAATACCTCTGGCTGTTTAGCAAACAACGCTTCACGTGTGAACCCCGTCTCTACTAGCACAGCATCCAAGAAAGCGTCATTATGGTAGGCTTCATTTTCCCCCAAACTACGCAACGAATCCACCACCCGCTGCCGCATCTCTGCTGCTGCTTTGTTAGTGAATGTTGCGGCAAGTATAGATGATGGTGACTCACCCATGAAGAGTAGTGAGATATACCGCACAGAGAGAGCAAAGGTCTTGCCACTTCCTGCTGAGGCTGAGTAGGCTAGGTGGGGGATGAAAGCATTATTTATTTCATTCATTATTGCCATCTTTATTATTTCTCAAAAAAGATTCCCATATTTTTGGTTCATATTTGATGAATTGTTTTAACCACACATTAGAACTTATATTATCTCTGTCATAATGCTGTCTCGATAAGTAAATAAATAAAAAAGATTGATATACCTCATCTACTAAAGTATTCTCTTTACACATATCAATCCCCCAATCTACTTTTACCTGTTCTAAGGAGGTTTGAATTAACTCAAAATCGAATTTACTGTATGTTTTAAAATAAAGTTTTTCATTTTTCTTTACTGTTTTAATTTTTTCTTCATTATCATATATTTGTCTATTTCTTACATTTTTAACAAAATATCTAGCATTTCTAAAACATTCGTCATCTCCCAACAACTTTAATTCTCTCCTCACGCAATCCAATAATATTTCTTCTTGCACTTTTGATTTAAATAGTAAATATTCATTATTTTTTTCTATAAAAACTTTACTTACTCCCATTAATTTTTGCTGATAATTGTCTAGAGTTGTATTATTATAGTCTTTAACGTTATGTATTATTTTATAAGCATATTCACGCTGTTCATTTAAACTTTTTGCATATCCTATAAAATAATATGCATAGATTGATAAAGGTATGCCAAATACAATCAAAACTATGAAAACTATTTTCATCAAATATTTTCTTATTTGTACGATTTCCTTATTGACCTTCAATCCATTTGTCTTATACTTATCAACTACTATCGTCTTTGCATAATAATCATGAAAAGTTTGTTTTTTATTTGTAAAGAACATTAAAAATAGTGGCAACATAAGTGTATAAGAGGCTAAAGAAATTACATATCTGTGTATAGCTTCTTTAAATGTTAGTTGTTCCATATTTAAACCTACAACTTCTAACCCTAATACTTTTTTCCCAACAGTAGATTTCCAACTTCCTGACAATAAGTATGATGTATATACTCCCCACAACACAATATTCAATCCCAGAGACAATATACTACTTGGTCCAAAAATCATATCTATTATAGTTAAAGGAACATACAATACGAATATATCAATCAATACTGCAATAATTCTAAGAAAAAAACTTGCATATTCCATACTGTTTTCTTTCTTCACAAATACTCTTTTAATACTTTTAGTGTTGACATTTCAATCCTCAGCTTTAATTTTTGCTTCCCATCCTGCTCTAGGATTTTCAAGTTCTCTAGGTTTTTGGTTAGCTATGAGTTCTTCATAACGCTTTGCATCTATCACCACTGCAAAAAGCTTCCCTTTTTTAGTAACCAATATGTCTTCATCTATAGCATTATCGAGAAGATGAGTCTCGTCTATTAGCTGAGTAGTTGTAATCGTCA
>JALSMC010000124.1 GCA_026987995.1 Sulfurimonas sp.
GGAGATTGTCCATAAAGTAACCAGTTAATAGATATAGCTTTTTTCGCACAAAAATCTAGTAGTTCTGTAAACGGAATCTTGTCGCGTTTTTTCATAGTCGCAAAATTCATTTGACTGATACCTAAAACATCAGCAACATCTTTGTCAAATACTTTTTTAGATGAAAACTCAGAAGAAACTATACTTTTAATCTCTTCTACTATATTTAAAAAGCTATTCATATCTAACCCTTTTTCTATCGATTTTACAAATTATAATACTTTTTTTGACAAAAGTAAAGATTTTCATTGCATTTTGACATATTTTTTATTATTTATTTCAAAATGATGTATTATTTTTTAAATCAAGAGTTAAAAAGGATAAAAAATGTCAATAATTATTAAAAATGCAGAGAGTATGTTCGAGAGACTAGAGTCTAAAATGGAACTGTGGGCTGAAAAACTATTTTAATCTTACTAAAGATTAATCTTTACTTTTCGTCTTGTTCTCTTTGAGCTGATTTGTTTTTATGATAACCAGCAAAAATAAATATCATAAAAGAGACAAAAAGAGTAAGAACTATTATGTCTACATATGTATTCATTGTTAAGCCTTGTTGAAACTACTATATGTTTGTCGTATGGCATCATAAAGAATTATGCCTGTACTTATGGCAAGATTTAGGCTTCGTCCCTCAGCAGTCATAGGAATCGTTATATTTCTATCTTTATAAGTGTTTAAAATATCTTCAGGAATACCTTTTGTCTCACTTCCAAAGATGATAAAATCGCCATCTTTAAAATCAGTTTCAAAATATGGTCTATCCGTTTTAGTAGTTGCAAAGTGTGCATTTTCACCAATATTATTCGCAGAAAAAAACTCATCCGTAGACTCCCAGACATGTAAGTCTAGTTTATCCCAGTAGTCAAGACCAGCACGGCGCACAGCTTTTTCATCTATGTCAAAACCTATAGGTTTTATAAGATGTAAAGATGCCCCTGCATTTACACAGAGTCTACCTATAGCCCCTGTGTTATTTGGAATTTGTGGATTTACTAAAACTACATTAAAACTCATATAAACACCCCTAAAATATTACTGTTTTATTTTCATATACAAAGATGCGATCTTCTAATGCTAACTTTAATGCACGAGAAAGTACCACTTTTTCTACATCTTTTCCTGAGCGCTGCATATCTTTCCAACTATAAGCATGGTTAACATGTATCACTTCTTGGGCGATGATTGGACCTTCATCAAGATTGTTGTTTACAAAGTGTGCTGTTGCACCAATGATTTTCACACCTCTATCATATGCCTGCTTATATGGATTTGCCCCTATAAATGCAGGTAAAAATGAGTGATGTATATTGATGATTTTATCAGAAAATGCTTCTACAAACGCAGGAGTTAAGATACGCATATATTTCGCAAGCACAATATAATCAATATCTTCATAGGAGTTAATGCATTCTATTATCTGTTGCTCATGTGTTTCGCGTTCTAAATCTACATGAGAAATTGTGACATAAGGTATGTCAAACTTGACCACAAGAGATTCTAGTTTATCATAGTTAGAAACTACTGCTAGTATGTTTGCTTCAAGCTCCCCTGCTTCATGGCGAATTAGTATATCACCAAGTGCATGTAACTCTTTAGTTGCCATGATAATGATATTTTTCTTCTTTGGCTCGATAACTTTAACACTAGACTCTTTTGGAAGAACCGCATTTATAGCATCGGTTAAATCTTTTTTATTCACAGCACCCTCAACGACTGAACGCATAAAAAACTTATTACTCTCTTTATCAACGAACTCACTATTTGAAAGGATATTTAAATCATACTTATAAAATATACTAGAAACTTTATGAACAAGACCTTTTTCATCATTTGCATCAATTAAAACTCTATACTGATTCAAACTACTCACCCTTCTCTAACTTTTGTACTCTAGAGTCAATAGTTGCTAAGGTATACTCTAGAAAATTCAGTGTCATATCGACTTTTGCTTCTATATTTGAGTTGTTTGGTGCTTGAAAACCTTCAAAAAGGACTAAAAGTCTTTCTCTAATAGAGTTTAGGTACATTAATTCGCTTTGAGTATTGCTTGAAGGCTTCTCGTAAGTTTGTTCTTCGTGTGGCGAAGCTTCAAAGAACTCTTCTTTAGTGGGTGCTTTTACAACAGGTGTTTCTTGTTGCTCGCCATTAGTATCTTCCATCTCTGCTAATGTTGAGAGTATTACATCTTTTAATTCCATGCTTTTAATAACCACCTTTCAAACTCGTTAAACTCTACTTCATTTTCCATTTTTAAAAAGTAATCTTTCATCTCTTGATTTACATTTAAAAACTTTTTTCGCATTCCAGAGAGTCTTCTAATAGCGATTTTAGCATCACTATTGTTAGGATCTTTTTTTAACACATCTTTATAAATATCTAATGCTTCTTCTTTAAGACCTTGAAGTTCATAAATATTTGCTAAAGTGAGTGTTTTCATGCTCTTTTAATTATCTCTCTATATAGTTAGCGATGATAGAACCTATCTCGCTAGTTGAACATACTTCTTTAGCATCATACTGTGCTAAGTCTCCAGTTCTATAACCTTCGCTTAGTACTTTTTTGATTGCTTTATCAACTTTTTCAGCTGCTTCAATCTCACCAAGTGCATAACGAAGCATCATTGATGCAGAAGCAATAGTAGCGATAGGATTCGCTATACCTTGACCTGCAATATCTGGTGCAGAACCGTGAATAGGTTCATAAACACCTATCTTTTC
>JALSMC010000125.1 GCA_026987995.1 Sulfurimonas sp.
CGTCTTCTCCTGTGTATTCTCCAACTTGTGCTTCAATTAAGATGACAGGAATCTTTCCTTCGTTTTCAAGTCTATGAATTTCACCCATTTTTATATATGTTGATTCATTTGGACGGATAAGTTTTATCTCTTTGCCAACTGTAACGGTAGCTGTACCGCTTACAACTATCCAATGCTCATTTCTATGAAAATGTTTTTGAAGCGAGAGGCGCTTACCTGGTTTTACTTCTATACGTTTTATCTTGTATCCCGGGGTATCTTCTAAAACAGTGTAAGTTCCCCATGGTCTGTGCGCTGTTACATGCATCTGTGGGAGGTGTGAGTTTTTCTCTTTAAGCTGTTTTACTACCTCTTTTACTTTCTGAGAGGCACCTTTTTTGGAGATAAGCAAGGCATCGCCTGTATCTACAATGATAAGATCTTCTATCTCTACTAAGGCGATGGTTCTCTCATTGGTATAAACAAAGTTGTTTTTTGAATCAATGCCATAGAGGTGTTCCGTCTTAGTGTTTGCATTTTCATCTTTTGGCATCTCTTCATCTAAGGCATCAAAACTACCAAGATCACTCCAGTCTATGTCTGCTTCAATGACTTTTACCTTGTTACTTTTTTCCATGACGGCGTAGTCAATACTATCTTCTGGTATTTTCAACATATCATCATGACCTATACGAATGATCTCTTTTGTTTTTGCATTTTCATAAGCAAGTTTTGAAGCAGCATGAATTTCAGGTGAATATTTTTCTAATTCTTGTAGAAATACACCCGCTTTAAAACAAAACATACCAGAGTTCCAGTAGAAATTGCCTGCATCTACGTACTCTTGCGCTATTTTTGCATCAGGTTTCTCATGAAAGGCTTTAGCATTTTCACCCTCTGCTTCAATATATCCAAAGCCTGTTTCTGCGAAGGTAGGTTTTATTCCAAAGGTTACAAGCTGATCTGCTTGGGCTAACTCATTTGCTCTGTTTAAAACCTTAGCATAACTCTTTTCATCTTTTATAAGATGATCCGAAGGAGAAACAAGAACAATCTCTTCTGCATCAAGCGCAAAACAGGCAAGAGCAATGGCTGGAGCAGTATTGCGACCTACAGGCTCAAGTAAAAATTTGTTTTCATTTGAGTTAAGTTCTTCAAGTTGATCAAGCGCTAAAAAGTACTGCTCGGTGTTAGAAACAATAAACTGTTGTTCACACACGCTTTTGTTTCTTTCAACGGTAAGTTGAAAAAGAGACTTGTCATCAAAGAGTTTTACAAACTGTTTTGGTAAAAGAGTGCGGCTAATAGGCCAAAGTCTCGTTCCATTTCCCCCACATAGAATGATGTTTGTCATTTTAAACGAGTACCTGAAGCATCTGCTAAAATAATACCTTTCATATCACCTCTTTATACCGATAATTTTGATGCTATTATAGCATGTTGTTTCTTTAGCATTATTATAATTTCCCCCCCCAGAAATTAGGTAAACCTAGGTAAATCCGATGAAAAATAAAACAGACTTTAAGCTATAAAAAATAGTTGTAAACTCTCTTGTTTCAAAGCTTTTTAAGAGAACTATTATTTTGAAGTGTGATAATCCTACAAACATTTGCATTTGTCATTTGTAACTACTCAGCCCCATTTTAACCCAATTTAGCTAAAAAACTGACTCACCAGAAACAACATCCCTAATAACCTCAAACTCATTCATCTCTCTTTTTCGAGCAGTGTCTATTACTGATTTAAGTGTAGCATTATCCTTAGCACCTTGTGATGATTTAAATTGTCCTGATACTTTGAGTTTTACTTTTATGTTTCTAATAGCTCTCTCACTACCATTATTATCTGGTGGAACTTTTGGATGAAGTAGTTTAGTTCCTCTTGATTCATTATGCACTATATAAGTACATCTATCATTCTGAAAGACTTTAACTTTTGCATTAATTTGCTCAATTATAATTCTTTGAGATGATAGTTTATGGTTCTCTTTTTTATCCTCTTTTGTAAGTGGATTAAGCTTAGTTTTCTTATTTGGAATTTTAGAATTAGGACAAATTTTATCGATACCCATATAGCCCAAATCAGCAAGAACTTTACTCAGTAATATTTTTTTAGTTGCTTTACTTTTTTTAAACACCTTAAAGTCATGAGTCCTACCTTTATCTATAGTAACAGCAAGTATTTTACCAAGGCTGGTTGTAATGAGTTGTGTTTTTAATGTAAGCTTCTTCTTTTTACCTGAGTAGTAATTTTTTTGCTTTTTTTTGGTCTCTCACATTGGCTCTCTGTTACATCTACAACGACGATTTCAAGCTCTATACCCTCGTCTTGAGGCTCTATATGTTTTAGAGTCTCAAGGTGAAATTGAGGCTCTTTTATTAGTATCTTTTCTATTTTTGTAACGATATAAAGGGCTGTTGATTCACTCACTTCATAATCTATACCAAGATGTTTAAATGTTCGATACTCTCTGTAATATTCTAGCATTAGTAGTGTTTCATCATTTGCTGAAAGTGCTCTTGATGTTCCACCTTTTACTTTTTTATCTCGGTAGTGTTTTCGAACTACTTTTACCATATCGTTAAAGGTCTCTCTTTTGACACCAACTACTCGTTTGAACTCTTGCTTATTTAGATTTTTTACTTTGTAATATTTCTTTGTTTTTGCCATACTTATTTAGTAGCAAATTTCATTCCAATTTTTTTGAGGTTTTAGGAGAAGTCTATTATAAAGATGATTATGTCCTTTTAGATGGTAAAATTTTTTATAAGTTTA
>JALSMC010000126.1 GCA_026987995.1 Sulfurimonas sp.
TACTTAGAAATCCCTGATCATTATCACTACTCTGTCAACAACCAAAGACCTAAAATCGACTTTCAAAATGAACTTTTTAAAGAGGTTTATCAGATACAGTCACTGCTCTCACCCATCGAGCACTTAGACTTAGAGCGCAGTCCTATGATAACAGAGTCACTTGCTATTCTCATACACTTTGTCATAGAACACGACTACCACATAGTCCAAAAGATGTCACTGCCGCGTTTAATAGACAATCGCCGTTTTATGTATCTTGGGAACAATGCACTAGAGCAGATGGGAATCATCTCAAAAGATCGTCAAGAGTTTACACTTTTAAAGATGATGGATAAAAGTGCCACAGCAATTGGTCGGCGTTTACTTAAAGAGCGACTACTTAACCCTATAATGGAAGTTACAGAGCTAGAACGCCGATATAATCTCATTGAGAGAGTAAGTTCACATGTTCGTTATCTTGATGAGATGATGCGTGGTGTTTATGACCTAGAGCGTTTATCTCGGCGTTTAAATCTTGGTCGCTTACATCCTTTTGAGATGAACCATGTGTATGACTCCATGGAGTCTGTAAAAGAGTTGATGCTTTATGTAAAAAAGCATAAGATTCAAAAAACACCTTTTCATGAGAGTGAAGTAGAAGAGTTTTTACGCGATATACGAAAAAGCATAGACCTTGATGTCTCTCGCCGTTTTACGAACAATACTGTAGATGAGAACTTTTTGATGCCTGGTGTAGATGAAAGTATAGATACATTGGTTAAAGAGAACTCTGTAATGCTTATCGCGTTTGAAGATATTATGAAAAAGATTGAGCTTATTTTAGAGTCTGTAAATGCAGGGAGTGCGAGTAGGCATGTCTCTTTAGGTTTACTTGAAAAAGAGGGCTACTACATCTCACTTTCAAAAAACCGTTTTTCTCTTATAGAGAGTGAGTTTAAAAGTAGTGTTGAATTTTCTGCTTACAATGTTAAAAAGCTCACAAACTCTGTTAAAATCACCTCTACTTTTACAGATGATTTATCAGATAGAATAATGAAAAATCGCCGTAAAATAGTCACACTTGTCAAAGAGAAGTACATGCAACTTCAAGGATTGTATGAGCGAAGATATTCTCTCCTTTTTGACCGTGTTATCGCTTATGTATCTGACCTTGATGTTGGGGTGAGTTCCTCAAAAGTAGCACAAACTTATAAACACTCTAGACCTATGATAGTCGAAGCCAAAGCGGATGAAAATTTTATGCAGATTATGCAATTGCGTCATCCTCTCATCGAAACGCAGGAGAGGGGAGGCATCTATGTGCCTAACGATATAGTCATGGGAAATCGTGAATACATGGACTTACCACACCCTGAGACTGTGATGTTAGAAGTCGCTGTTCATGATGGGCATGACATTAATGGTGTGCTGCTGTATGGGATAAACTCAAGTGGAAAGTCATCACTCATGAAGAGTATAGGGCTTGCGACTTTGATGGCTCAGTCTGGCTTTTTTGTGAGTGCTGCTGTTATGAAGTTTAGTATCTATGACTCACTTTTTACTCGCATCGTCTCAAAAGATAATCTTGCAAAAGGACTCTCGACTTTTGCTGTAGAGATGCTAGAGCTCAAAAACATCTTCAACCGCGCAACTGTTCGCTCTTTAGTTTTAGGAGATGAGATAAGTCACGGAACTGAGACACTCTCAGGAGTTGCAATAGTTGCCTCAGCCATCAAAAAACTTGCGAACACTCGTTGTCTTTTTCTCTTTGCAACACACCTGCACCAACTCTCAACTATGCAAGAAATTACTTCACTTGATAATGTTGTGGATTTGCATCTGAGTGTTGAGTATGATGAAGAGAGTGATAAGCTACTCTTTAACCGTGTACTTCAAGCGGGAAGTGGCAGTAGCATCTACGGTTTGGAGTTTGCAAAGTCACTGCATATGGACAGTGAGTTTTTAGAAGAAGCGAACAAAATTCGTAAGCGTTTATCTAATGACTTTGATGAGTTAGAACTATTGGTAAAAAAGAAAAAGTCAAAGTACAACAAAGAGCTTTATGTGACTAAGTGTGTAATTTGTGGGGCTATGGCTGAAGATGTGCATCATATTTCTCAAAGAAGTTTGGCTGATAGTGCAGGGTTTATCGGGCATTTTCATAAAGACAACAAGCATAACCTCATACCGCTTTGTAAAGAGCACCACAACCAGATACATGATGGAAAACTCCAAGTAAATGGTTTTGTGATGACAAGTAAAGGTTTAGAACTACAGTTTGAAAAGCAGATGAGTAAGCCTAAAGAAGAGAAGGTTATTGAGCCTGAGATAAATCAGTCAAATGAATCAAATGATTTTGTTCTTGATGATTGGTAGCTCATTATTTTAACTTTTCGTTTAACTAGAATATATGAAAAGTTACATTATTTGTTAAAATAATATTAACTTCCCCCCCCCATTTCGAGTAAACTTAAGATAAATTTAGTATAATACAACTAAAAGTAATACATAAGGGTTCTTCTGTTGCAATACCAAGACAATTTTAATCTAACCATTTCAGATGAAGATATTTTTGCAAAGATAGTTTCTGAGAAAGACTCTATAGGTTATTATGAACTTCCTTTACAAGATACGACACCTTTTAAGTAATTTGCGAAGGATGTTATATAGAGTAATGTAGTCGTTATTGGAATAGATGGCAGTTCGTTTGACAACTCAGGCGTGCCAGATGTGAAATTTGAAGGATTGGAAGAGTTAGATTATATTAATAATATT
>JALSMC010000127.1 GCA_026987995.1 Sulfurimonas sp.
ATTGCTATATTTATTTCTTCTCTTGCGTTCTCTGAAATGTTATAAGTTACTCTCATTTGAATCTCTTTTTTTAACTCTTATAGCAATTTCTGTTCTTAATTTAATGTTTGTTATTTGTTGGCAATAGACCTGTAAGTTTGTCCATTTGTGAAAGTTTCCTAACATGTTCTAATGCTACACTCAACTCTTCTGTTCTTAGCTGCACTTTATTTTCAAGAGTCTTATTCAGGTGACTTAACTCTTTTTGAGCATCATGTAGTTTAGTAACCTCTCTTGATATTCCAAAAATTTTACAAGTACCATTTCTTTCATCTATAACCGGTAAAATAGTTGTATTCCAAAATCGTTCGTTCTCACCATCAATAATAACACTTTCATCATAAGTTATGGGTTTACGCAGACGAATACACTCTTCATACCTACTACTTACCGTCTCAAAAGTAGCTTCATCTAAAATATCTTTTAAATTTAATCCATCTATTTGATTCATCTCAAGACCAAATGTTTGTTCTAGAGAGCGATTACTTGCTTCACTTATAAACTCTCCATCCGCATTTAACCTAACTATAAACATGTTATCATCCGAGTTATTCCATAGAGTTCTAAAGAGTAATAACTCCCCATCCACTACAGAATTTTCAATATAATCATGTTTTATCATAGTAATTCCTCAAATCATCCTAGTAAATTGTACCCAAAAGTTTCTATTTTACACCCATCTGTGTAAGTTGTTTCACATAAAAACAGCCATCGTCTATGCCTAGTTCACATGACTTTTTATAGTACTCTTTAGCAACACTTTTGTCGCGTTTGACTCCACGACCTATCTCATGAAAAAATGCATAATGTTGACATGCTATTGCCACACTATTATCACATGCTTTTCCGTAAAACTCTAAGGCTTTTGTATAGTTCTTCTCTACACCTGTTCCTTTGTTATAACTGTTAGCTATGAAAAGACATGAATTTCCTAGACCTAATGAGCATGACTTAGTATAAAACTCTAGTGCTTTAGGAACACTCATCTTAACTGTGATGCCTTGATTGTAAGCCTCTGCCACATACTGACAAGCAAGAGGATTGTTTTGCTCACAAGCCTGCTCAAATATCTCAAAAGCTTTCTTCTTATTCCCTGCGTTTGATGCGGCTATTCCATCTTCTACAAGATTTGCATAGATATTTATACTTAGTAGTGAGAGCATGAGTAGTAGTGTTTTAAATATTTTCATTTGTATTCCTATTGTTTTAAAATGTATTGTACCTTGTTCAGCTTGTAGAGTTGTTAATAAACTTCTGATAGAATTCCTTACTATGAAAAAGAATGAGAACAAAATAACAAAAATACTATTGGCGATATTGTTTATGTTAAGTTTTCATGACTTTATCCTACAACAAGATGTCACACTTGTCTCAGAACAAAGTAAAATTTCTTCACAACAAACAACTCAAATTACACAGTTACTTTTAGTCGAGCATAACCTCTGTCATTCTCCTTTTATTCTCTCAACTACCAGTTTTATAGTAGATAATAAACTCTCCACACCTACTATTTTAGCAAAAACTTTTTTTCTCAAACAACTCCAAACAAACAATATTTTCACCCCTCCAAAAACAATTTCCTAATACAAATCAATTACAAATAAAAAAATAATACCAAGGAAAAAATATATGAAGTATTTAATATACATGCTCTTTCCTGTACTTGTTACGGCGCAGAGCATAGAGCAACTCTATGAGAGTGTTCAAAGTAGTGACACCTACAAAAGCAAGACACAAAGTGCAGTTGCAAATGCACAGCTAAAAAATGCAGCACTCTATCAAGATGGCTGGAGTGTTGGTGGAGGTATAGGATATGCAAATGTCCGAGATGGCTCAGACGAGGGAAGTGAATTTGGGCTTAATGTTGCTAAAACGTTGAACTTCGGTGGTGATGCACTTGAGCATATCATAGATAAAAACAAAAATTATGCAACACTCTCTAAAGAAGTTACAAAAAATAGAATGAGAACACAACTTTGGACAACTTATGGAAACTACTGTATCACAATGCAAGCACTTCAAGCAAAAGCAGCTTTAGCAAGCATATATGATGACATACGAGTCCATATTCAAAAGGGAGTTGCTTATGGTGAGTTTGATGCATCAAAAGGGATAATGGCCGAGCTCTCTTTGAACAACCTCAATCTACAAATCTCTCAACTTGAAAACACACTCCAAAGTTATGAAGCACAGATAAAGCTATTAGTCCCCTTTGATGGACAGTTTGAGTGTAAAAAGCTCTCTCCAGATTTCAATGAAATTTTTAATCCAAAACACTCTGCACTCTGGCCGATGCTACAGGAGAATAGAGAAATTCAAAAAGAGAAGCTCTCGTATACACAACAAGCTTTCAATCAGACAAATGTAAGTCTTTCGTATAACAGCGAAATAGACACAGATAGATATATGCTCAATCTTAATATTCCTTTGACATACGGAAGTAGTAAAAGTGAAGCAAAAAAAGAGGCTGCTTTGCAACAATTAAGTTCTGTTTCTCATGAGTTAAAAGCCTTTGAAAATAGTTATAAACAAGAGACAATAACACTCAAAAATCGTATAGCTATCTATAGACAATATCTTAAAAATACCGAAAAATCCATCACTCATAGTGCCGATAAACTAATCGCTCAGAGTAATATGCGTTTTCTCGCAGGAGAAGAGAGTCTTATCTCTATGCTTAAAGCTACAGAAACTAAACTACAAATGATTGAAACAATACTACAACTTAAAATACAAAGGCATAGTGCAGTTGGGAAATACATGTACAAATATGCAATAGATCCAAAGGAAATAGACAATGTTAAATAAAAAAATACTCACACTACTACTCGCGACTTCAGTTGCACTCTTTGGGGAGTCACCTTTTGTAAAAGGCGAAAACAAGATGGTAAAACTACAAGCGATTAAGAGTGTAGACTCAGTCTATCTTGGAAGCTTTTTAGCACAAGGACATCTTCCAGCAGATAAAATATATAGAATTGATGCACCAGTTGAAGGTGTTGTAGAGAAACTTGGTGCAGGTTTGTATGAAAATATACAAAAAAGAAAAGTTGTTGCAGTTATTAAGAGTCCAAAGATACTTGAGCTCGAAGCAACATATATCAACCTTTTAATAGAAGAAGAGTATAACAAAAATGAAGTAGCACGGCTAGAACCTCTCTATAAAGCTGCTGTAGTTGCAAAAAAACAGTTTTTAAAAGCAAAAAATACACTCAAAAAGTATGAAACGCAGGTAGAGTTTTACTATTCACTTCTTCAAGAGTGGGGTTTGAGTAAAAAACAAGTAGATACCATTACACGAACAAAACAACCTATACCTGAAATCTATATCTATGCTCCTATAGATGGGAAAGTAGCAGACCTAAATATTTTTCCAAAAATGTACCTCCAACGTGGTGAGCACATGATGACAATAGTAAGTAAAAAAGGTACTCACTTAGAAATAGCACTTCCTAAAGAAATCGTAGCTAAGCTCCATGTAAACTCTGAACTTATCATAGGAAATAAGCCTTTTGAAGTGGAGTCCATTGCCGCAGAAGTAGATATGAGAACCCAGACTATAGCGGTGCATCTTGTTCCAAAAGGTACTTATAACATTCTACCAAATGAGAAAAAAAATATTAAACTTTACTGGCCAAAAAAAGCCTTAAGAGTTGCATCCTCAGCAGTTATTAATTATGCTGAGAAAGCATCCTTGTTTGTAAAAGAAGATGCTGGATACAGACTTTATACTATAACACCTCTAGGAAGAGATGCAAATAATGTTTACTTTATTTGCAAAGATATAGATGGGAGTGAAGAGGTTGTTGTACGTGGTGCTATCTCTTTAAAAGGAGCACTAGAAGGTATGCAGGATGATTGATAAACTTATACAGTTTGCTCTTTCACAGCGAATATTTGCTGTTGTTATTGCACTAGGGCTTTTAGTTGGAGGTATTGTCTCTTACTCTAAGCTTACCATTGATGCTTTTCCAGATGTTTCAACTACACAGGTAGAGATTATTACCAAAGCACCAGGGATGACACCTAAAGAGGTAGAGCAACAGATTACTATTCCTATAGAGCTTGAGATGCAAGGTATCCCACATCTTAAAATCACACGCTCTACTTCAAAATATGCTTTGAGTGATGTTGTTATAGACTTTGAGGAGGGAACGGACCTCTACTGGGCACGCGATAGAGTTTACCAAAGACTTAACGGTGTTATGGCAGACCTTCCAGCATCAGCATCTGGAGGGATGGCACCTATTACAACACCTTTAGGTGAGATACTTATGTTTACAATTGAGTCAGATAGACTTACTCTTATGGAGCGAAAAACACTACTTGATTGGGTCATTCGTCCTGCTCTGCGAAATATTAAAGGTGTGGCTGATGTAAATGTGCTTGGAGGCGATAGTAAAATATATGAGATAAAGCCTGATTTTGCCACAATGGCATCCTTAGGGATTACACTAAACTCTTTAGAAGATAAAATTGCAAAAAACAATGCAAACTATGGAGCAGGAAGGATTGAGCATGGAGATGAAGCACTACTTGTAAGATTGCCAGGTCGCATGAAAGATGTAAGTGAGATAAAAAACCTTGTAGTGAAAGTTCAAAACAATGGAGCAATTATTCGTCTTGGCGATATTGCAAAAGTGAGCATCTCTTCACTTACACGCTATGGTTATGTTACTAAAGATGGTAAAGGTGAAGCAGTTGAGGGACTTGTTCTTGGACTCAAAGGTGCAGATGCTTCAACGGTAACATCAGAGGTAAGAAAGCGCTTAGAGGAGCTAGAGAAGTCACTCCCTGAGGGTACAACTATAGAGATATTTTATGATAGAAAAGATTTAATCTCTAAAGCTGTTAGTATGGTGCAAAAGGCCTTAACGGAAGCCATAGTCTTGGTAGTTATAATCCTACTACTCTTCTTAGGTAGTTTTGTTTCAGCTATTACGGTTGCCCTTATTTTACCAATGGCAATTTTAAGTGCTTTTATCTTGATGTACTACTTTAACATTAGTGTAAACTTGATGAGTTTAGGGGGTATTGCTATTGCCATAGGGATGATTATAGACTCCGGTGTGGTTATGGTTGAGAACATCATAGCAAGACTAGCCGACCCTCTCGATAAAAGTATGTCAAGACTTGAGATTATGGCAGCTGCAGCAAAAGAGGTGAGTACTCCTGTTATAGCAGGTGTTTCTATTATTATTATAGTATTTACTCCCCTTTTGATGCTTGATGGCATCGGTGGAAAGCTTTTTGCACCTGTAGCTCTGAGTATAGTCTTTACACTTGCAGCTTCTATTTTACTAGCACTTTTTGTTATTCCAACTGTTGCTTCATTTTTAATCCAGCACCCACGACATGAAGATACATTTTTAATGAAGTATCTACTTAAAGTGTATGAGCCTTTTTTGAAAAAAGCTTTTAAGTTGGAGTTTTTTATCTATGGTATTTTAGTCGTACTCCTTGTAGCTACTTCTTATGCTTTTGGAAATATAGGAAAAACTTTTATGCCAACGATGGATGAGGGAAATATCGTTATAGGAGTGGAAACACCACCATCAATCAATATCCCAGCAGGAGTAGAACTTGCAACTCAGATACAAAAACAACTCATGCAAGATGTTCCTGAGATAAAATCAATCATCGCAAGAAGTGGTTCTGATGAGATAGGACTCGATCCTATGGGTCTTAATGATACAGACACATTTTTAGTTTTTAAGCCTAAAAGTGAGTGGAGAAATCAAGATTCAGAGTGGCTCAAAGAGCAGATGCGTCAATCTCTCGAAAAAATACAAGGGATAGAGTATAGCTTCACACAACCCATACAGATGCGAACTTCCGAGATGCTTACAGGCTCACGTGGCGATGTCGTTATTAAGCTCTTTGGGGAGGATATGGATGCACTTAATTCACTCGGGAGTAAGATAAAAGGTGTCATAGAGGCTACAGAGGGTTCTGAAGATGTTTACATGAAACAAAATGATGGGGTAGCCTATCAAGAGTTGCGTTTTAATGATGAAAAGCTAGGGAATTATGGGCTCGATAAATATGATGTAGCACACCTACTTCAAGCTGCTGTAAGTGGTGTAGAGGTTGGAACTATTTACAAAGGAATGAAGCAGTTTTCTATTATTATTCGTGGAGATTACTTAAAGAAAAATCTTGATGAACTCTATCTTGTTGGTCTAGGCGGTGAAGCTGTTTCTCTCTCTGAAGTTGTAGAGATTGTTAGAACAGATGGACCCGTTGAGATTAAACATGAAAAAGCAAAACGCTTTATTTCTATACAGACAAATGTATCGGGAATTGACCTTGTAACATTTGTTGAGAACCTTCAGTCTAGCATATCAAATGAAGTAAAACTTCCTGCGGGTTACTACTTGACATACGGAGGAGAGTTTAAAAATCAACAAGCGACAATGCAGCGACTCTCAATAGTTGTTCCTATTGCACTTGTACTGATATTTATGATTTTATATATGACATTTAAGTCAGTCCTACAGAGTGTCATCATCTTTACTACTATTCCACTTGCGATGATGGGAGGGATTTTTGGTCTCTATGCGACTAATAGTTATCTCTCTGTACCTGCTTCTGTGGGATTTATAGCACTCTTAGGTATTGCTGTGCTTAATGGTGTTGTGATGATTAGTTACTTCAATGAGTTGGCTCGTGAAATGCCAATAGCCCAAGTTGTTATAGAGGGAGCAAAAAGAAGACTCCGCCCTGTCTTAATGACAGCGACTATCGCCGCACTCTCTTTAGTTCCTATGTTATTTGCAACGGGTCCAGGGTCAGAGATTCAAAAGCCTTTAGCAATTGTTGTTATTTTTGGGCTTATATCTTCAACCGCTCTTACTCTACTGCTACTGCCTATGCTCTATAAGCGGTTTGTTAAAGAGAAGGAGGTGTAGAGAGCTAGCTCTCTATATCTTACTTCGTTTTTTAAATTTATAACTTCTCTATTTTCTCTTCATACTCTAGTGTTAATGTATCTAGCTCATCTTGAACTACTTCTAACACTTCAAATAGTTCTTCGACTTCAGTTTCTTCTTTAGAAACAGTTTTTGAGAGCTCCATAAGTGAGGCACTATCTCCTGCATTTGAAGCTTGTATAAGTTCTTCATGGTGCAAAGTTAACTGCTCTTCTATCTCCATAATTTTTGTCTCTAATTTATCGACTTTTTTCTTCAGTGGCGAGCTTATTTTATTGCGCTCTCGTACTAGTTCTGCTTTGAGTTTTTTACTCTCTTTGTTGTTTGACTTAGGAGCGACTTTCACAGCTTTTTCTTCAACCTGCTCTTCCCAGCCAATCTTGTCTAAAAACTCATCATATCCACCATCAAAGTATTCTGCACTATCTTTAGCAAAGATGACAAGCCTATCGCAAACGCGACGAAGTAACTCTTCTGAGTGAGTTACAATTATGACTGCACCCTCAAAGTTTATAATTGCCTCTGTAAGAGCTTCAATAGACTCCATATCAAGGTGGTTTGTCGGTTCATCCAAAAAGAGCAAGTTGACTTCACGGGCTAAAATCTGTCCGAGCATCACACGGGATTTTTCTCCACCTGAGAGTAGAGAGACTTTTTTATCGGCAGAATCCCCACTAAACATCATCGCCCCTGCTATGCTTCTTATAGCCTGAGTTGGGAGTTTCGTATTAGCTGAGTGTATCTCATCTGTTACAGTGGCGTTTGGGTGCAGTCTGGCTATGTTGGTCTGACCAAAGTGTGCGAACTCTACGGAGGGGTGAGAGTTCACTGTGCCACTCAACTGTTTTAGCTCTCCTGCTAAGGTATTTAAAAGAGTTGATTTTCCTTTACCATTTTTCCCGATTATTCCTATGCACTCACCGCGTTTGATACTAAAACTTATATCTTTAAAGAGTATATTCTCAGGTGTATAACCAAAACTTACATTATCAACTTCTAGCATCACTTTTGAAGGTGTTTCTTTGAAGTTAAACTCAAACGCTAAGGTATTGTCAAACGCTAAGTCACTCAGTCTATCCATCTTCTCTAACTGTTTTACTTTTGACTGTGCTAGTGATGCTGTAGATGCTCTAGCTTTGTTTTTTGCTATGAATTCTTCGAGTTCTTTTACCTTTTTATCTTGAGCTATTTTATGCTTCATAAATAGCTCATCATTTGAAGCTAACTGCTCGTAAAACTTATGAGTATTACCTTCTATCATCTCTATGTTCTTTCGTACAAGTCCCATAGTATGAGTACAAACACTATCCATAAAGTCACGGTTGTGTGTGATGAGAATGAGCTCACCCTCAAAGCTACGAAGAAAGTTTTTTAACCAACGAAGAGATACAATGTCAAGGTAGTTTGTAGGCTCATCAAGTAGTAGTAAGTTTGGTTCAGTTACAAGAAGCTTTGCTAAGTTTATACGTATCTGGTACCCACCCGAAAAAGAGAGCGGGTCTTTTTCTAAGTCTTCTTGCACAAAGCCAAGTCCAAAGAGAATCTTCTCTACACGATAAACATCATACTTCATCTCTTCTTCTAGTGCAAGAGCTGCTTCTTCACGTAATGTTTTTTCACTAAAGACAAGATGCTGTTTGAGTGTACCAATCTTGTAGTTTTTAGGAATAATAACTTCGCCACTATCTGCTGATTCCTCGCCTAAGATGAGTTTAAAAAGTGTAGATTTTCCACTTCCATTTCGCCCTACTAAACCCATACGGTTTCGTGCATTTAGTTTAAAGTTCAGCCCGTCAAACAGCTCTTGAGATGCAAAGTTTTTACTTATGTTTTGTAGTTGTATCATGAAACCTCTGTCACTCTATTTCTTCCTTCTTTTTTTGATTTATAAAGAGCATTATCAACTGTTTTTAAAACATTTGCAATATTTCTTGGTGCATATGTAACAGAGTGATAGAGTCCACCACTTATAGTCTTGTGAAACTCTACATCATCTGCATAAAAAGCTTTCTTTTCAATCAAAAGTCGGATTTTTTCTGCTATCTTTTTACTTCCTTCTAAAGATATTCTGTTGAGTAAAATAACAAACTCTTCTCCACCTGCTCTGTAAACCTTATCTTCTTCCCTTACTGAAGCAGTTAAAATATTTGCCACTTCTTTGATAACACTATCACCTACATCATGTCCGTACCTGTCATTTACATCTTTAAACCAGTCTATGTCAAACATAAGGAGTGAAAAAGGAGCTGCATGGTTCTTAAAATGTTCTATTGCTTTTTCTACATCATCTTCTAGAGTAAGTCTATTTTTCAAGCCTGTCATCGGATCAATCGAAACCAACTTTTTAAGACTATCATTAGCTTTTTGAAGTTTCAAAGTTCTTAATTCAACCTCTGTTTCTAAGTTCTCTAAAACATGTTGATTTTCTTCTAGAAGAGAGATAACCTTTTTGACAGTTGGTTGGAAAATAAATATTACCTCCAAAAGAAGGATAAATAAAACAAGTATCCATGCAATAATTTCTAATATTTTAAGGTTCATTAACTTCTCAACACCTTCTAACTCGTACTGTTTTACTACTTTATTTAAATCAATCAAGAGTTGTTCTGAGCGTGTATCTATCTTTATGAGCATATTATCAATAGCAACTTTACTATCTAAATTATCTAATTCACTTGAAATTTTCACATACTCATCAACACGTTCTTTAAGCTTTAATTCTCCAAAATAAATATCATACACTTTTGCAGAGAGTGCGATATACTGACCATTAGGCAGTGCGCCTGTTGATAAAATTTTATTTGCTTCTTTCATCTCATTTGAATATGTTAAAAGTCTTTGTTTCATAAAGTCTACTGTATGCATAGTGTTTGCATAACCATGAAAACTACTATGAATTCTATGTACATCTAGTGCTATATGTTGAGAAAGCATTCTCTGTTTTCCTGAAAGGTTTACTATATAAGCTGTAGAACTTGACTCTTGCAAGGACTTATAAAGTACATAAAAAGAGAGTGTAGAGAGTAAGGCGATAATTATAAGTGCACTTGCATACTTAATAGTTAATTTTTTCTCTTGCGAAATCATACTGGCTCTTTTGTTTATTAGTGTATAAATTGTATTATATCAAATCAAGCTAATAAAAAGGATGTTATATGAGTCAACTTATTAAATGTATACAAGAAGAGGTGACAAGTAATGTAGAAGAGGTTCAAACATGTTTGATGAATATGATTTGTGATGATTCACAACCTATTCCACTTAAAGAAGAGACAATTACTCAAGCCTTAAAGATTCCAGGCGAGTTTTTGGGCTTAAGGATGCATTATGATGAGTATGAAAGTGAATTAGAAAATGAAATTCTAAAGTATAAAATATCTCAAGCACTTAGTGTTGTAGTGAGTTATGAAGATGATGGCAGTAATTTTAGTGACATCAAAAAATTTGTAACATACATGAAAGAAATCTCTGATCCTAAACAAAACTTTATCTTTGGTGTAAGAAATGTAAAGGTTCTCTCTAGCACACCTATTACAGTACTATTTAGCGGTATTTTACCTATCAATCAACTCCATATGAGTATCGGAGCAAATATTTATGCACTTATTCACTCTAATGAGAGTTATTTCAAAACAAGGTTTACAAAACTACGTGATGATATTTCTCAAGAGATAGGTATTACAATATTGCCACTTTTTCCTCAACTTGATAACTCACTCAAGCAAAATCAAGCACGACTTATTGACACCCTAGAGGAGACTGTTATCGCAGACTTTCACATGGATAATATAAAAGAAGATTTAGATAAAGAAGCACTTGAAATCTACCTCATTAAACTCTTTTATATATATAAACAATTAGCATCAAAATAAGATGTTGCCAAATAAATGCTATAATAGAGGCATAAGAAATAATAAAAGAGGATAATATCATGCAAGTATCATCAACTTCTAACCAATATCAATCATTACAAACACAGCAACGTCCAGTTACTCTTCCTGTGCAACCGCAAGCTCCTAAATACTCAAACGAAGAGATTTATGAAGCGAGTCAAGGAAATGTTATCCGCGATAAAGATGACAACTTAGCATTAACTCCTCAAGGAAAAACGAATCTCAATAATGCAAAAAGTGATGCTACACCTGTAGCGGCAGCTGAAGTTCAAGCGAATAAAGACTCTGCACGTGAAACAGCTACAAATTTTTTAGCTGCTAGTTCTAAAAAATCACAAGTAGAGATTTACCTAGCAGTAGCGACAGATGGAAAATCATCTTCAAACAATGCAACTGCAGATGTTATAAGTGAACTACGTAATGTTCAAAAGCAAAACAATGCAGTTCAAGCTTATGCGACATATCAAGAAGCTCAAAGATCAGGAATTCCTGCTCTTTACTAAACTTCGACTAGCTTTACCTCATCTGCTAGTAAATAGCAGATGACACCTCGTACCTTTTCACCACTTATCTCTTTTATAGCTCTAACATATGCACGAACTTGTTTGACATGATACTCGCTAAAGGCAAAAGATGATTTATAATCTATGACCACATAAGAGCCATCCTCTTTTTCTACCAAGAGGTCGATGTAACGCAGATTCTTTTTATATCGCAGTGCTTTCTCTTTATAACACTTTCCTTTTATGAGTTCTTGCACTTGGGCCTTGTCCACAAATAACTCTACCCGTTTAGATATATCTAGTATCTCTAAGTCATCAAGTCTTGAGCCGTATTTATTCAGCATCATATTTTTTGCATTCGCTATTGCATCTATTGTAAACTCACTCATCATCTCTAAAGTATAGTGCAGTGCAATACCAAAATTAATAGCTTTTAAATCCCCATCAACTTCACTCTCTAATGCGAGTATATCACTCTGAGTACCGTAATAAAGCTCTTTATATTCTATGGATTTAAGCTGTTTTACTGCTTCTTTTGGTTTTGGAGTAACTTCTAACTCTCCATAATTCCCAACTTCAAGGTCAAGCAGTTCAAAACTAGATTTTTCAGATTTTTTAATGATGATGAGATTTTCTCTAGCCCTTGTAAATGCCACATACAAAGCATTTAACTTATCTTCTTTGACTAACTGTTTCTCTTTTTCTAAGGCTCTCTCATACTCGATGTCTATCACATCTCGATTTTTTGTTCTTAAATATACACTTTTGAGTGTAATACCATCATAGTTATAAATAATACTATCACTTGCCACATTTGGGCGTTTAAGAGAATCCATCACTATGACATTTTCATACTCTAAACCTTTGGACTTATGTATGGTAAGCACTCGTACACCACTGATGTCAGAAGATGCAGCAGCCGTATCTAAGCGTTCATACTCAAAAAGTAGTGCTTCTACATCTGAGTAGCGAGCCACTGCGTTTAAAAAACGAACTAGGTGAAAATCATCTTTAAAAAGCTTGTACTTATCTATGGCGAATTTAACTACATCAAGGAGTTTGACTCTGTTAAAGTCCACTCTATATATTTTTTCTACACTTTGGTCTATTAGAGCAAAAAAATTATGCTTATATATATCTTCATTAAAATACAAGTACTTCAGATACTCTAAAACCGCTTTTACACTGCGTTGGTTGATGAGTTTTGTTGTGGTCTCAGTTACTACTTCTATATTTTCATCTAAAAGAGCATTTTTTATAGCCTCTCCATCTCCATTTGTCGAACAAAGAATGGCAATGCTATCACTATCTGCACCAAGAGAGAGGAAGTTTTTTACTTGTTCTACTGCCTCTTCTAATGGAGCATCATTTTGCACTACTGCTACATAACCCTTTTGTGCACTCGGTCGAACTAACTGGTCAGAGTAATTTTTTATCTTCTCTCTAAATGCGGCATTTACAAACTCTATGACCCCTTTTTGTGAGCGGTAGTTTGTCAGAAGTTTTTGCACCTCAGTTGCGTTTTGCTCAACGACAGCCCCAAAAAGAGCTGAAACACCACCACGAAACCTATAGATAGACTGCTTCACATCCCCAACAAAGAAAAAACTACCATTCTCAAAGATACCACTTCCTGAAGTTATCTCTTCTATGAGTGGTTTGAGTATCTCATACTGCGTTATGCTCGTGTCTTGAAACTCATCGAGTAGCATATGTTCTATTTTAGCATCGAGTCTAAAGTAAAGAAATTCACTATCATCGAGTTTATGTAAAATAGTATGAACCAAAGAGGTGACATCAGAGAAAGAGAGTTCACTATCTTCCATGTAGAGTGCTTTTTTCGCTTTTTGGTAGATGTCAACTAAAGAAGAGAGTGCATAAAAGAAGTTTTGTTCTTTTGCTTGATGGTAGCCCTTTATAGCCTCTTGAATGGTATGAAGGTTTTGGTTCATCTCTAAAGTAAAACATTTTTTAAAGACCCAGTACTCTAATGTCTCTTTGACTATCCATGACTTTGCTAAAAGCTCTCCAAAGTTTTCAGCCTGGACTGCTTTTATAAGTGAGGCAGATGCTCCTTTGCAGTTACTTACAATGGCTTGTAGGTTTGAGAGTGCATCCATAGCATTTTTTTCATACTCGCTTGTACTTGTCTGAGTAAATGTAATGCCTGAGAGTTCCTCTTTTTTAAGGTAAAAAGCATCCAACAGTGTAAATATATCAGTCACTCTTTTTTTAGACTCAAGTGAAAGGTTTATAAGCATCTCGCGTTTACCCGCAACACTTACCTCTTTTAAAAATCTCTCTAAGAGTTTTTGCTCGTGTTGTGCAGCAAATGTAGAAAAGTCTGGCATAAGTGAAGCATAAAGGGAAAACTTACGAAGGATATGCGTAAAAAAACTATCTATGGTCATTATCTTCGTGTGAGCGTTTAAAAACTTTGAGAGTATCTCATCTCTATTCTCAAGCAGATACTCAACACTCAAGTTAGTAACTTTTGCTATCTCAAAACGCTCATCTCGAAGCTCTAACTCTTCTAAGGTCTCAACAACCCTTTCACTCATCTCATGAGCTGCTTTGTTGGTAAAGGTAAGTGCTAAAATCTTTGTAGGGTCAGCTCCTGTAAAAAGGAGGGAGAGGTAACGCACAACAAGCATAAAAGTTTTACCACTTCCTGCACTTGCTTCATAGGCTAGATTATTTATAAACATATATTTTCCATATTTTTGATATAATTCCATTTATGAAACTAAAGTTTTTCAAGAATTATTTTAGCATTATTTTTGTTGTTGCGACACTTATGGGTGTTTTTCATCATCATGATAATCTAAAACCTCATAACGATTGTCAAATCTGTACTATTCAATCGAGCATCGCAGATGCAGATACTCCTGTAGAAAAATTTTACCTTACATCTTTAAAATTAGAAGTAGAGGCAACACTTGCTCCACTTTTTTCACTGATACAAAAAGAGTCTTACACTTATCTTCAAGCTAGGGCACCTCCTTTTATCTCCTAAAACTTTTACCCTTATAACTACAATAATAATTATCATCGGAGATAACAATGAAAAAAATCATTCCTCTCTCTATGCTTTGTGCACTATCACTTATGGCTGATGCCACACTTGATACTATACAAAAAGAGCTAGAGACACAAAAACAAAAAACAGCGACCTTAGAGTCACAAATGCAAGCACTCTCTCGTGCTAACACTAACCAAAGTGCAAGTTTCTCGCAAAATGCTTATCTGCCTGACATCGCATTTATACTTGATATGTCAGCAGTGGCACGTGATGTAAACAACACTGCATATAGTAACTATGCAATCCCTGGCTTTATAGCTCCTGGTGATGCGGAGTTAATCTTCAACCCGAACCGTGGCTTTAACCTTAACTATGCAGAGCTAGCACTTCACTCTAGTGTAGATCCCTACTTTGATGCGTTTCTTGTACTGCACCTCCAAAGTAATGTTTTTGAGATAGAAGAAGCTTATGTCATCACTACTTCACTCCCTATGGGACTTCGAGTCAAAGCAGGAAAATTTAGAAGTGATTTTGGACGACTCAACAAAAAGCATCATCACTCTTGGCACTTTGACTCTCAAGCACTCATACATGAAGCTCTCTTTGGTCCTGATGCACTCAAAGACCCCGGTGTGCAACTCCAGTGGGTAGCACCAACCGATACTTACCTTATGTTAGGTGCTGAAGCTATGCAAGGAACAAATGAAGCTAGTTTTGGAGCAAGCGAATCAAATAACCTCTACACGGGCTATCTTAAATCAAGCATAGACATAGGCGAGAGTATCTCACTTTTGGGTGGTATGAGTATTATTCACGGTGAAAACTTTGAGAACAACACTCTAAATCCTACCGATCTGTATGGCATAGATTTTACTTTTAGAGATCAACTCGGAGCTTATAGCTCACTACTTTGGCAAAACGAATTCATCCAAAGAGAAAAGAGTTTAGGCATAAGGGTTGACAAACAGGCTGGGTTTTACAGTGAACTCATCTACACCTATAACAATAACTATGCAACAGGTCTGCGTTACGATGCAATCACACAAAATGATACAGACCTCTCAGCTTACAGTGGAGTAGACACAGATAATCTTGATAGATTTACTGCGATGCTAGAGTATAAACCATTTGAGATGTCTCGCCTGCGTTTGAGCTACACCTATGATAGAAGTAAAATTATTAGCGGTGAGAGAAAAAATATAAATGACGTGATGTTAAGTCTTAACATTTCAGCAGGTGCCCATAGTGCACACGACTTTTAGGAGATAAAAATGAAAAAAATTATACTTACTTTAGTGCTTGGGGTTACTCTTGCATATGCTAATATTAATGTAGATACAACTTACTCCACACTTGGTGCAATTGTGAAAAAAATCGGAGCCGAACATGTCAATGTGACTGTACTCGGTTCAAGTAAATATGACCCTCACTTTATAGTGCCAAAGCCCTCACTACTTGCAAAACTCCGCCGTGCTGACCTGCTCATCATCAATGGTGGTGGCTTAGAGCTTGGTTGGTTACCTCCTCTACTTCGTGGGGCACATAACCGTAATATCCAAAATGGTGCCAAAGGTTTTCTTGATATCTCTCACTCAATTGCTATGATAAATGTTCCTGCTTCAGTATCTCGTGCCTTTGGCGATGTTCATGCACAGGGAAATCCACACTACATAACAGACCCGCATCAAGTACCTATCATCGCGGAGGTGATTTACAAGAAACTCAAACTCTTAGATAGTGCAAATGCAACTAGTTATGAGAAAAATTATCAAGTTTTTATGCAGGAGTGGAAAAATTATCTCACGGAGTTTGATGCAAAAATGCAAGAGTGTAAAACAAAAAAAGTAGTACAGTACCATCTACTCTTTAACTACTTTTTAAATCGCTACTCTATCAAAAGTTATGGCAACATCGAGCCCCTTCCAGGAGTATCCCCTAGTTCAAAACATACTATAGAACTAATAAGAATGATGCAAAAAAAGGATATAAAAGTTATTCTTCAAGATGTCTATCATGAGAAAAAATCTGCCTCGTTTATAGCAGATAAAACAGGGGCAAGAGTTGCAACTGTGCCTCATGATGTCGGCTCAGTTAAAGGTAGCGACACACTGAAGAGTTTTTATAACACCATAGCGAAGCAGATATGTCACTAATAGAACTCCTCTGGCCTGCGTTTGTTCTCGCCATTGCCCTTGTCTTTATCCATACTATTTTTGGTTTAGAGATTATCAAACGCGGGGTTATTTTTACTGACCTTGCCATTGGACAGATTGCAGCCATTGGGATGGCTGTGAGTGTGGCATTTATGGATGGAGCATATCAGAGTGCTATGACCTTCGCGTTTGCACTTTTAGCAGCACTAATTATCACTTGGGCAACATCGCGAGTCCAAAAGATAGAGGCCTTTATAGGTCTGCTTTATGCACTTGGGATATCTAGCATCATGCTAATACTCGCACAGTCTTCTGAGGGTACAGAACTCTTCTCAAAACTGAGTGCTGCAGATATACTCTTCACTTCCCAAGAAGAACTCTACAGTAGTTTAGTACTTTATGGCGTTGTTGGATTTGTAATGTTTACTCTTTACCCGCGTTTACATGGTCTCAAAAAAGAGTTACTCTTTTTTATGATGCTCGCACTTACTGTAACTTCTTCTGTACAGTCTGCTGGTGTTTTAGTAGTCTTTGCTCTACTCATTGCACCCTCTTATGCAGGACTCTCTCAGAAAAAATTTAAACCTTTTCTTTTTGCTACACTCTTTGGTTCACTCTGTATAGTTGGAGCACTTGTAGGTTCTTACTATCTTGACTTACCTACGGGATATGCTATGATTTTTGTAAGTGTATTAAGTTCTTTAGTTTTTGTCATTATTTCTCAAACTTCTTCCGATTTACTTTAAGCAACAAAGTGTCTGTTAATGCCATATATGAGAAATAACTCTATATGAGAAATAACTCTCATTTATGTTCTAATAACGAATCTTTCTGTATTAAAAGCACACAATTTTCTTAAGCTTAAAACTTTTAAAACTTAACTAATCTTTAATAGAAACATGAAACAGCCAATATATCGGTCTTTCAAGGTTTTATAACACGACACTTTTAATGTGTGTTATTTTGCCATTTCAGGTTAAAGTGAATATAATGTTCGTTGAATAAATAGTTGTAAGTTCCCGCGGAGCGGAAACTTACAACGGCGAAGCTGAGCCCTAAACGGGTCAGCTTTGCCGTTATACTCACAACAAAA
>JALSMC010000128.1 GCA_026987995.1 Sulfurimonas sp.
TTTTTTTGCTTTTCTTTTTCCACCATAAAACTTCTTCATCTCTGGCTTGTAGCGTTTAAAGTATTCATGAAACTTATCTGGGCCTAACACTGCAGTTGCCCATAAACTATCATCCTCTGCTACTTCAATAATTATAGAAGCTAAAGCTTCTTCGGCAGGTCCTGCAATCTGCTTACAACCTTTAGAAGCATCGAAAGCTGAAAGGTGAGAAGAGCAGACAATGATGCCACCTTTTCTCTCAGTTGCCATTGTAGTTTTACCTCGAGGAAGGTACTGCACAAAGCTATCTTCCGGTGTAGGATGAGCCAATTGGTGCGAACAAATTGCAGAGTATGCAACAATGGCTCCCTTAGCTCCAACACCACCCTTCCAGATATATTCTTCTCCATCTTCTGATGTAAGTTTTACATCTTTTTGTGTTGCTTGACCTAGATTTAAAAGGATGCAAGGTGTACCCACAAAAGGATAATTAAAAATATAATTTACCTCCTCTGCAAGCTCTCCTGCTTTGAGAGGAATACCCTCTGAGTCAACTAGTTGTACTTTTTCATAAGTATTAAAAAGTCTCCCATCATCAGCTCTTAATTCTCCACTTATAGTGGATGGAGAGACTGCAACCATAAGTCCTCCCACAGTAGCAACTTTCAAAAAATTTCTTCTATTCATCTAGTTCTTCCTACTATGAAAATAGGTCTGCTGTAATACCTGAGTACCAATCACGAAGTGCTTTTCCTGTTCCAGTAGAACGGTACTTACCAGATGCCGCTTTTGGAACATGTCCTTTACCTTTAATAGTCTTTCCTGTCCATGAAAAATCATGTGTAACCATAATTGCTTCTTCTGGATTATCGCCAACCATTGAGTAACAAACATTCCCCGCGTTTACTGCTTTTGTTTTTACTGGAAGTGAGTATGACTTACCAGCTAATCGTGCTGTAATTTCATCAGCACACTGTTTACCAGCCCAAACAGCAGTCTGTCCACTTGGTGGAATAGCATGAGCTACAACATCACCAACTGCATAAACATCTTTGTCTGTTGCTGTTTGAAAACTACAACCATTCATCACTACTTTATGAAATCCACCTGGTACAGTTTTAAGAGTAGCCATCTCTACAACTTCGTTAGCCTTGTTGTTTGGCATAAGATTTAGAACCTCATAAGATATAGTCTTACTCACATCTTTCATGATTTCATCGCCATCTTCATCTTTTTTTCCAGTACTAACTTCATAAGAATATGAGATTGATTTAGCTGAAACATCAACATCTTCAACTTTAGCATTTGGAACATAAACTATTCTATCTGGATATAATTCTTTAAAAGACTCCATAAATGCACCATATTTTGCAAATTTTTCTTTAGGGTTAAGGATGATTACTTTCCCTTGGATATCCTCTTTTTTCATATAAGCTGCAATCATACAAGCACGCTCAAATGGAGCAGGAGGACAACGGAACTTACCGTTTGGAACTGTAATAACTACATCACCATCATCCATGTTTGATAACATTCTATCTAGTGCTACATGCTCAGATCCAGGGATAAGTGCTGCTGGTGCTGTTCTTTGAACTTCAGCAATTTTTCTTTTAGACCAAGTTGGAAATTGATTTTCATAATCATATGAAATACCTGGAGAGAGTACAAGAATCTCATAAGAAATTATGCCTACAGCAGTTGTAACAGTTTTCTTTGTACGATCAATAGCGATTACTTCTGAAGTAAGCATGTCATAACCATATTTTTCAACTGGCTGAGCATAATCAAATACAAAAGTGCCAAGGTTTATGCCATCTAGCTTTCCTAAGTTTGTGTTTGAAACAGGACATGACATAAAAGTATCACGTTTTTCTATCACAAGAAGATCTAAGTCTTTGTTTTTCTTTTTTAGATTATTAGCTACTGTAAGCCCGCCAAATCCACCACCAATAACAACAACTGTATATTTTCCTCGTGAATTACTTGTAGCATTTGAAATTACAGCTGGTGTAGGTTCAGTATTGTTACATCCACTCATTGATCCACTTACTGCGACAGCTGCAACACTTGCCGCACCCAGTTTAATTGCCTCTCTACGATTCATATTCATCTTATCTTCCCTTTGGTTAAATTATTGAAAACAGATAGTTTTCTTTGCACATCAACAACTTTATTGGTTCTAATATTAATCTAAACTTAATCTATCTTCTGTAATTATCACTTGATTATAATCATACATTATGTTATTTATTTAGATATCACATTACTATCACAATTGTTAGTCAAATTTTCATTTTAAAGTCTATTATTTCAAATAAACTACATTATTATTATGTTTGATTATAATAATATATTTCATACAAATTTTGTTTTTTACTCAATATATAACACATATTTATCACAAACTATATTTTTCACTGAATTACAACTATCAATATATGGTCTAAAACTTATGATTTTTGCATCTAAAATAACTATAATTATCTAAATATTTAAGACAAATATTTAGTAAAGTTACTTTCTAAAGTAGATAAAATATTATGAAAAGAAGAAAATACTGGTGGATAAATAGGTAAGGTTACTAGATATAATTCTAGATTTAGATACGAAAGTTAAGTTAACCGATAAAAAGAAAGAAGCTTACGAAGCATAAGCTATTTTGTAGATATAGAGATTAGTTCTCTATATCTCCATACCCTGACTTAAGTTGTGCGCGTTTTGCAA
>JALSMC010000129.1 GCA_026987995.1 Sulfurimonas sp.
AGACAAACTCAGAGAAAAGAATAAATTAGCCAGTAAGGACTAAGCTCTTTTTTTAAGCTCTAGTCTATCGTACATTTGAAGCATATTAGTATAGTCTTTATGGAGTGTAACATCACAAAGTAGGGCATCTCCATCTAAAACACTTAGTGCTTTGTGAACTTTTTCTTGTCCAAAAATATTATACAGTGCTTCTTCATACTCACTAAACTCTAACTCAGACTCTTCCATTTTAGCAATTTCAACTACAACAAGACCAATTGCATCGGAGCCATACTCTAAGAGTTCAAGTGCTTCTTGTGTTTCACCTAAGACAAGGAGTACCTGTGCTTTAAACTCTCTAAGTGTAAAGTTACTCTTAAATATAACACCAATATACTTCTCAATGTTAAGAGCCTCTTCTAATTGCTCAATCTCTATCATAACATCTTGTGGATCATAGTCCTTAAAGTTTAAGACCATATCTCTGATAAGTTTTCCATTGTTTTTGTTGTTGTAAATCAAGTCTTCTATAGGATAGACTTCTGAGACACTTGGCACGATTATCTGACATGAGTAAAAGCCAAGATAGTTGTACTCTCTTAAGTAACTCTCTTTCTCCATAGTGTTTAGGATAGCTGTGAGGTAGTCATGTTCTTCTTTTGTACTGTTTCCCTTATAGCCCCAAGGTGTATACTCAAAACTTTTTTTACTACTTAAAAAAGCAAATCCAAGCTTACCATTAGAGTCGATAAAATGAGACTCAAGGTTAAAACTATCAGAGACCAAACTCATATCAAATGTAGGTACTTCAAAACTATCTAAGTTCTCTAGAGAGCGTCCTTGCATAAGTTCTGTCATAGTTCTCTCTAAAGAGACTTCTAAAATAGGATGTGCCCCAAAAGAGACAAAAAGAGTAGAAGTTTTTGGGTTTATCAAAGAGATAGCGGTAACGGGAAACTCTCCTCCTAAACTTGCATCAAGAACTTCAACTATATAACCAAGCTTGCGAAGTTCAGCTACATCTTTGGCAACTCTAGGAAATGAATTTATAAGTTCAGTAGGAAATTTTGGTAGTGCATAGCCATTTTTGATAATAGCTATTTTGACGTAGCGTTCAAAGATTTCACTCAGGGCTTGGACCTGTGCTTCTTCTGGAGTATTACCAGTCGCTAAACCATTACTAACATAAAGATTACTCAAAATGTTGAGAGGAATGTAGGAGATACTCTTATCGCTACGTTTGATGAAAGGAAGAGCGACTACCTTATCTTCGTAGTCACTATTATAATCTACTAAATCTTCAGCTGTAAGTTCACTTGTAGGATTATACAAAGTGCTTAAGTCTGTATTTAAATACTCTCCTTCGAAGTCAAACGCCACTTCATCAGGAAAGTATTTTCTTTGTGGGAGATAGAAGTCTATAAAGAAGTTGTTAGTTTGGAGTCTCTCTATGTACTCGCCTAAAGCACTTGCCATAGATGCCTCAGAGATTATACCTTTACCATTGGAGTAGATATGTCGCGGTGCTTCAACTGAAGTAAGGTTTACAGAAAAACAGTTTGATAAAGGGTGCTTTTCTTGTGCAAATGTAGTCTCGCAACCAACCTCGGCTAGTGCATTTTTCATTTTTTTGAGTGACTCTTCTAGTGAGGCATCTTTGGAGAGCAGTTTCATAGGGGTTCCTTTAAATTTAAATGGATTATAGCTTTTTATTTTTCTAAAGTGGGTATAAAGTACATAACAGTCTCAAATATCCCTTCCATATAGTGACGAAGATAGATTTTATAGTCATTACGTATGCTCAAAACCAACTCAGGTATTTTATACCAATCTTCAGCTTTATGGTAGATACAGATGGCAAGAACAGGATGTGAATCTAATATAGTCTCTTTAGCACCGGCAATAGCATCTTGTTCAGTACCTTCGATGTCAAGCTTGATAAAATCAACTTTTTCGTTTATGATGTTATCAATAGTATCAACATCAACACTTTGTGTGCCTTTTCCGTAGATGCTTGAAAAGGATTTCTCTTCGTTAAAGAAAAGTGTCTCTTTTTTGTTTGAAACGCCACAGGTCAAAAACTCAATGTTCTCATACTCTCCTAGCTCGCGTTTGGCTATACGGATGTTCTCAGGAATGGGTTCAATGAGCCAGATTTTTGCAAAATCAGGATAGTTTTTTATGACTTCTTCTGCTGTGTCTCCAACATATCCACCGCCATCTATAAAACGGATATTTTTTATGGGTGGGACTATTGTCTTGTCGAAGTACTGTCCTTGGTGGTCGTTTGTAAACCCAAGCATAAAGTTATAGTCACCTGAAATTTTAAAGTTTATGACTTTTGTGAAAATCTCTTTTGACTTTTCATCGCTTAAAGAGTTATAAGTTTTTAGGTATTGCTCGTAGTTATTAGCATAGTCATCTTTGAAATCATCTATAAAAGGAGGGGAGAGCAGATCAAATGAGCTGTACTTTACAAGTGCTTCGTAGGAGATATTTTTAAAACCCATTGAGTCTAGTTTCTGTTTAACTTCAAGAGGACTCCCCGTTGCAGTCCAGAGAATGATGGCATCAAGAGGTACATCTTCTATTTTGAGTATCTCTTTTTTTCGTGAACGCTGCACTCGTGTAAAGTCATCGATAGTCCCATCAACTTCCACAAACTTTTTGACACTTTTTGTGAGTCTATTTATACCTAAGATATATTTTTTAATATT
>JALSMC010000130.1 GCA_026987995.1 Sulfurimonas sp.
TAGTGTGGCCTTTTTGCTAGTGTTGGATAATCTTTCGTCTCTATAGGATTTATCTTGCATTCAATTTTTGCCATTCTCATAATCTCTTTGGCAAAATCATACCAGCTTAACACGCCTTCATTTGAGTAGTTATAAATGGCTACTTTCTCATTTTTTATATCTGCTAATATACTTAAAACAGTGTTTGCTAAATCTCTTGCATATGTAGGCGTTCCTACTTGATCAAATATAACACCAAGAGAATCTCTCTCTTTACCGAGTCGAAGCATGGTTTTTACAAAGTTATCCCCAAAACTAGAGTACACCCATGAAGTTCTGATGATGATAGAGTTAAAAGGGTTTATCTCCATCATCATTTTTTCACCTGCCAGTTTCGTTGCACCGTAAACACTATTAGGTTTAGTAGTATCCTCTTCACTATAAGGTTTAAAATGTTCTCCATCAAATACATAATCTGTAGAGATATGAATAAGTTTTATGTCTCTTTCTTTAGCTACTTCTGCTAAGTATTTGACTGCAATATGATTTACTCTATCAGCATTTACTTCATCTTCCTCTGCTTTGTCAACGGCTGTATAGGCTGCTGTGTTTATGATAATATTTATGCTGTTTTCATGAACAAAGTTTTCTATAGCTTCTTTGTCTGTAATGTCTAAACTATCTCTATTTGTAAAGAAAAAAGTGTAATTATAGCAGTCTGATAGTGTTTGGAATTCACTACCAAGTTGTCCATTACTTCCTGTAACTAAAATATTACTCATAATAGCTCACACCATACTCAAAAATATCATTACTGTCACTAAGTTTAGGTTGTACTTTATCTTTCTCAGAAAGTAACAATTCTTCTTTGGCGACTATCCAATCAATATCAAGTGCTTCATCATTAAATGCTATTCCTCTATCATTCTCTGGTGAGTAGTAGTTATCTACCTTATAAGCAAATATAGTGTCATCCTCAAGGACTACAAATCCATGAGCAAAACCACGGGGTACTAACATCTGTTTTTTATTATCAGCACTCAATTCCACTGCCACATGTTGACCAAAAGTGGGACTCCCTTTTCTGATGTCTACTGCAACATCTAAAACACGACCCTGTATAACTCTTACTAGTTTAGTTTGAGCAGCTGGATGAAGTTGATAATGAAGTCCTCTTAAAACGCCACGAGAAGATTTAGATTCGTTATCCTGACAAAAACTTATCTTATACCCCAAAAATGCTTCTAACATATCGGCTCTAAATGTCTCTACAAAGTAACCTCTATCATCACCATGCACTTTTGGCTCACAGATTACTACATCAGGTATAGTTGTTCTTGTAAACTGCATCTATATTTTTCCTTGTTCTGCTCTGCGAAGAAGATACTGACCATATTGATTTTTCTTTAAAGGTTGTGCAAGTTCTATAAGTGCTTCTTTAGTGATATAACCCATTTCAAAGGCTATCTCCTCTATACAGGCAACTTTCAAGGATTGACGATTTTCTATAGTTTGAATAAACATACTTGCTTCTAGTAGACTTTCATGTGTTCCCGTATCAAGCCATGCATAACCACGACCCATAAGTTCAACTTTGAGTCTCTGCTCTGCTAGATAGTCTTGATTAAGTGTTGTTATCTCTAACTCTCCTCTATCACTTGGTTTTACATCTTTAGCTTTTTTTACTACATCATTAGGATAAAAGTAGAGTCCTATGACTGCATAGTTAGATTTTGGATTTTGAGGTTTCTCTTCTAGTGAAGTAACAACTCCACTGGCATCAAACTCAGCTACACCATATCGTTCAGGGTCTTTTACATAGTAACCAAATACAGTAGCTTTATTCTCTACTTCTGCATTTTTAACACTTTGAGAAAGGAGGTCCGTAAGTCCATGTCCATAAAAAATATTATCTCCAAGAACCAGACAAACATCATCATCACCTATAAACTCTGCCCCAAGTATGAATGCTTGAGCTAAACCATCTGGACTGGGTTGGACAACATAAGAAAACTTCATACCAATATCACTACCATCACCTAAAAGTTTTTCAAAGTTTGGTAAGTCATGAGGTGTAGAGATAATAAGCACTTCAGTAATACCAGCTAACATAAGAACAGACAGTGGATAGTATATCATCGGTTTATCATATATAGGAACAAGCTGTTTACTGACACCTTTTGTAATAGGATAAAGTCTTGTACCACTTCCTCCTGCTAATATTATTCCTTTCATAACTCTTCTCCTTTTACATTTAACTTTTTTAAACCATTAAGGCAAACAAAACGATTAATATCAAAATTTTCTTTTAAAATTTTATTGTTAATTTTAGATTCTGTGGAGCCAAATCTTTTTTCATGCCAAAGGTGATAAACATTTGCTATATTTCTACACGAAATAACCTCTGTACCATCTGCCCGAAAACGCCAGTTTATATCTACATCCTCACCAACTGAAGGGTTGCTATAATCTTCATCAAAACCATTAATAGACTCCATATCTTTCTTATAACAAGAAAAATTACAACCTATAAGATAATTAATATGTTTTTTTTGCACTATATTGTTATAAATATAACCTTCTGGATTGATATAAATACCATCTTCATAATGTCTTACCCTGTCTCGATGAAGAGATATAATTCTTCGAATAAAACTATTGGATAATTTATCTAAAGACATTACTTTGTCTAGTAATTTCTGG
>JALSMC010000131.1 GCA_026987995.1 Sulfurimonas sp.
AAACTGCCTATCTACTTCTGTAATGCCCTTGAAGATATACTGCCAGACTTAAATGATACAAAAATCTATGCCCTATCTTCTCATGCAAAAAATGATATTTATGATTTAAGTCAGAGTGAAAAGAGTATCTTTGTTTTAGGTAATGAGAGTGATGGAGTTAGCCAAGAGGTTACAAAACTATGTAATAATTCCATATCAATTCCAATGAAACGCGGAGTTGAGTCATTAAATGTAGCTGTAACAGCCTCACTTATCGCGTTTATGAAGTCATAATCTCATACGGGCGACTAATCTCGCCTAAAACTTCACTCACCGACATATGAC
This sequence comes from Sulfurimonas sp., assembly GCA_026987995.1. Lineage (GTDB taxonomy): Bacteria > Campylobacterota > Campylobacteria > Campylobacterales > Sulfurimonadaceae > Sulfurimonas. Next base: position 325 of record JALSMC010000131.1, read on the forward strand.
GTGATTTTCTCACAAACTCTTTCCCATCTAAAAATATCAGTACCGTAGGAATCGCATACACTCCAAAATGTGGTGCAATCTCTTCTTCTACTGAAATATCTACACTCTCGACTTTAAACGCAGGGAAGTTTTTATTTAACTCCTCTAGCAGTTTAGGCTTTAAGGCATGACAGACATTACAAGTGGGTGCTGAGAAGTAAACCATCACGGCAATATTTTCTTTTATCGTATTATTTATATTTTCTATAGTTTGCATGCAAAATTATAGTAAAATTAGCCTATGAGTTCAATTATATTTAGTATATTAAGCATTTATGTTTTTATTGTTATGGGGTATGTGGCTAAACGCAGCTTCAAAGAGCGTATTGATGATAAAACAATCACCCTTATAAATGTCTACTTCTTACAAGTTTTTTTAACCTTTTGGGGACTTCTTATTCGTCCTATCGACATCTCACTCCTTTATGCTCCCTCTATCTACTTTGTCATTGTAGTGCTTATTCTCATCATCTCTGCATTTGGGGCGAAACTTCTTTTTGAGAGTAAAAAAGAGTACTCCATTGCAACAGTTGCAGCTATCATCGGAAACACTGGAAATCTTGGTATCCCTATAAATATTGCCATTTTTGGCGAAGAGTCTATTCCTTACACTACCGTTGTAAACCTAGTCAATGTTTTTGTAGTCTACACTATCGGAGTTTATTACTACTCTCGTGGGAGTTATGATGCTAAAACTTCTCTTACAAATATTATCAAACTTCCCATACTTTGGGCAGCGATAGTCGCGATACTTTTGAGTGTTTATAAAGTACACATTCATGAAAGTATTATGAACATGTTAATGATGGGTGCTTATGCCTCTATGACTATGCAACTTTTTCTTTTTGGTATCTATCTTTACGGCACAAAGATAAAAGAGATAAGTAAAAAACTTTTGATTTGGGTTATGGCTTTGAAGTTTGTTGTTCTACCTCTGACTGCATTTATTGTTCTCTCAAATCTGGATTTGGAACCTATGATAAAAGGTATAGTTTTTATAGAGCTTATGATGCCTTTAGCTGTTGCAAATGTAAACATAGCATCTCTGTATGAGTGCAAGCCAAGAGTAGTTACTGCTCTCGTTTTTGTCTCTTCATTTTTGTTTTTAGGTGTTGTTTTTGTAGCGGTGAAAGTACTCTCTTACCTATAAAACTAGTGTCTTAAAAATGTTAAATCCGAAAGTTTGTCAATTTTTATCTTCGTTAAATCAACCTCTTTTGTAGTAAATGTTAAATCATTTTTTTGAGTTAACTCATTCAAAACTTTTATAACACCATCTGCATTTATACTATTTTTACTTAAAATCGCAAAATCATCTCCAAAAATTCTAAAAACATGTTCTTCACCAAAATGGGTATCTAAAATATCAGCAAACTCTTTAAGAACACTATCACCCTTTTCCCATCCCTGATCAAGGTTAAATTTTGAAAACTTATGAAGAAAAAAGAGAAACATATTTTTATACTCAGGCTTATAAGCATTAGATGCTAAAACAACATCTATATAATTTTGATTATAGAGATGTGTAAGATTATCTTTGTAAAAGTAAGCGAAACGCTCTTCTTCAAGTTTTGTTTTTGGTAATTGGTTAATATTTTCATCTATCTCAACATCTTTTAATGCGATAAGGGCATTTTTTACAACGAGTGGATCAAACTGTTTAGCACTCAAACTCTCTATCTCAGCTAAAGCTTCAGTCGTACTCTTTCTTCCCTTATAGATTCTGTTTGTAGTCATTGCATCAAAAGCATCACATAAAATGAGTACTCTAGCCAAAGGATGAATCTCATCTCCTTTTAAAGCATTTGGATAACCCCCTCCATTATACATCTCGTGATGTTGATACACTATCTGTGATAAAGGTTTGAACATAGGAATGTTATCTAGGAGTTTATAGCTCACACTCACATGCTCTTTAATGAGAGTAAACTCGATTTTATTTAGTTTTTTTGGTTTTAGGAGTACTGAGTCTGGTGTTTCTATCTTTCCGACATCATGTAAAATCGCTGCTTGATGAAGTAATGTGATTTCTTCTTCTGAATAAGCCATTTGTTTTGCTATGAGAGTACTGTAGTAAGCAACCCTTTTAGAGTGACCTGCCGTGTAAGTATCGCGTTGTTCTATAAGCTCTACCATAGAGTAAATAGTCTTCTCATAATTTTCTTGCATCTGCTGTGTTTGCTCGTGTATTGCCAACAAATAACAAACATTAAATTAAGAACAGAAATTGCTATAAGAGTTAAAAAAAGAGATTCAAATGAGAGTAACTTATAACATTTCAGAGAACGCAAGAGAAGAAATAAATATAGCAATG
>JALSMC010000132.1 GCA_026987995.1 Sulfurimonas sp.
TTTAGACTCTTTTTTAAAGTTTCAACTTCTTTACAATTTTCTCATCATAAGCAAGGTGCTTACGATAGGCTCATAACTATTTATTCAACATCATTATAGTAACTTCAACCTTAAATTACACGAATAACAAGTATATATTATGCACTGTATAAAAGAGTTAGTTTGCTAAATATATCAAATTTTATGACAAAATGCCATATTTTTAAGATATTTGTAGTTTTTTTACTATTATCCTTAAAGAAATATTATGTACTTGGTACTATAATTGCCTTTATGTACAACATTTATGGTGTGTTATGTGTGAATATTTCATTAAAAGAGCGTAAGTTAGCTTAAAATTTAAAGGGGAAATTATGGAAGTTAAGAAGAAATTGCTTGATATTGTTAGAGATACTGTGCGGTTTAAACATTATAGTTTATCTACTGAGAGAACTTACATACACTGGATAAAGCATTATATTTTTTTCCATAATAAGAAGCACCCAAAGGAAATGGGAAAAGAGGAGATTGAAGAGTATTTAACATCTTTGGCTATTGAAAATAGGGTTGCTTCGAGCACTCAAAATCAGGCATTTAGTGCTTTGTTGTTTCTTTACAAAGAGGTTCTCGGTGTAGATATGAGTGAGTGGAATATACAAGCTTTAAGGGCTCAGGAGAGAAAACGGATCCCCGTTGTTTTAACCAAAGATGAAGTGAAATTGGTTATGGAAAACTTAAAAGGAATTTACAACCTTATAACTATGCTCATGTATGGCTGTGGTTTGAGAATGAATGAGGTTATAAAACTTAGAGTAAAAGATATTGACTTGGGATTTGATAAAGTTTATGTTTGGGATTCTAAATCTTTAAAAGACAGAGTCGTTCCGCTACCTTTGAAACTCAAACAGAGGATAGCTGTTCAACTAGAGGCTGTAAGTGAACTGCATGTAAAAGATATAAAAGATGGTTTCGGTGCTGTTTATTTGCCTTATGCTTTAGAAAAAAAATATAAAAATGCTCAGTTTGAAACAAAATGGCAATATCTTTTCCCTGCAACGAATATATCAACAGACCCACGAACAAAGGTCAAGAGAAGACATCATATACTTGCAAATACTTTAGGGCGAAACATAAAAGTAGCCGCACAAAAAGCCGACTTAAACAAGCGCGTCACTTCACATATATTTAGACACTCTTATGCGACTCACCTTCTTCAAGCGGGAATAGACTTAAGGTCGATTCAAGAACTATTAGGGCATAAATCAGTAGAGACAACTATGATTTATACCCATGTAGTCAGCGAAATAAACAAGACCAAACTCATAAGTCCACTAGACTTCTAAAAGGCAAAAAAATGATAGAGAGATTTTACTTAAAAGAGTATTTGAGTTTTAAAGAAGCAGAGCTTAATTTACGAAACGGTTTGGTTGTGTTTACCGGTCCAAGCGGGAGCGGGAAGTCTATACTTATGGAGTCTATACTTTCCTCACTCGGGGGTGCTTCGTGTGATGCTTCTGTTTGTGAAGCCAGTGTGACTTGGATGATTAATGAAGATGAATGTGGTATTGAAAATGATGATATTAATGTATTTAAACATATTAAAAAAGAAAAATCACGTTACTTTATAAACAACCAAAGTCTTTCTCGCAAGTCTATCAGTCGGGTTGCATCTCAATATCTTCGTCATTTGAGTTTAAAAGATTTCAGTGATTTTGAAAATGAAAATCTACTTGATATTTTGGATAAAAGGGCAGGTGGCAAGTCTCAAAAGATTGTGAAGCTAAAAGAGGCGTACAAAAAAAGTTTTTTAGCATATCAAAAGGTCAAAAAAGCTTTACATGTAATAGCTGAAGAAGAGAGAAAAATAGTAGAGCTCAAAGAGTTTGCAGCCTATGAGATCAAAAAAATACAAGACATAAACCCGAGTTTCGGTGAAGATGAAGAGCTGTTACGCATAAAAAAAGAACTCTCAAAAAAAGAGAAAGTTTTAAGCAGTATTGAATCTGCAAATGAGATTTTCAATTATGAACATCTGGTTTCATCGGCGTTAGAATCTTTAGATGAGTCGAGCAGTTTTTTTGATGATACTATGAATGAATTACGGAGTATTTTAGAGGGGGCACAAGAACGATTTTCAGCACTTGATGAAGTTGATGTGGAAGAGGTTTTAAACCGTATCGAAGAGTTGAGTGGCTTAAAACGACGATATGGAAGCATAGAAGAGGCTTTGGAGTATAAAAAACAAAAAGAGTTGGAACTGCAAAAATACGAAAACATAGAAGTGGCAAAAAATGATTTACATGTAAGGTATGAAAAGCTCTCACAAGAGGTCAAAGAACTAGCTGACGAGCTCAGTGCTTTAAGAACCCAAGCTTTGCCTGGTTGTGAAAAAGATTTGAACAACTACTTGAACAGTTTGTATTTGAGAGATGCAAAAATTCATATAAACAGAGTTGAATATGATTTACATGGACAGGATAAGCTAGAGATTGAGCTCAATGATACAGAACTTTCTAAAATAAGTACAGGAGAATTTAACAGGCTTCGCTTAGCCATATTGGCTTTAAAGTCGGAGTTTATGAGTAGTAACGGTGGGGTGTTGATGCTTGATGAAATAGATGCAAACCTGAGTGGTGAGGAGTCTATGAGTGTTGCAAAAGTGCTCAAACAGCTCTC
>JALSMC010000133.1 GCA_026987995.1 Sulfurimonas sp.
CTAATAGATATAAATCAAACTTTTCCTCATAAATTGTATTAAGTGCATCTTGTCCATTAACACAGAGTGTCGTCTCGTAGCCATCATCTTCTAGTAAGTCTGCTAATGTCTCACCAAAAAGAGCATCATCTTCTAGTAGAAGTACTTTAATCGACACTCTCAATAGCCCATGATAAAGTTTCACCTGCATACATCGGCACTACACCTGAGTAATTTGCTGGAACAACGAAAGGACGTTCTTCAAGTATAATCTCTTTAAACTCAGGACAGATTCCATAAATACTCTGTGCATTATCACTCACAAAAGCTTGAAGGTTATCAAGTTTTCCAAACTGGTCAAATATTTCACAAAGAAGTTGTAATGCGATAGGAGCAGTAAACACACCTGCTGCACAGCCACACGACTCTTTTTTATGTTGAGGATGCGGTGCAGAGTCACTTCCAAACATAACTTTTGGGTGTGCTTCAAGTGCCACTGAAAGAAGTGCATCTAAATCCTCTGGGCGTTTAGCGATAGGCTTACAAAAAAGATGCGGTTGCATCATGCCCCCTACTACATCATCAAGTGTTAAGATGAGATGATGCACTGTAATAGTCGCATACAAATTTTCATACTTATCAAGCATAGCCACAGCTTCTTTTGTGGTAATATGCTCCATAATAATCTTTAGCTTTGGAAAGTTAGATGCTAGAAGTTCATATATAGACATAAATTCAGCCTCTCTATCCATCACAAAACCATCCGTTTCGCCATGCACACAAAGAGGGATTTCTAAATCACTCATCGCCTGAAGTGTAGTTCTCATCTCTTCTATATCAAATGAAGAGACACCACCCTCGGAGTTAGTAGTAATTCCAGCAGGGTATAGTTTTATAGCTGTGATCTCATCTACCACTGATTCCAAAAAAGCCTTGTCATACTTTTTATAAAAAAGTGTCATGTAGGGTTCAAAGTAGTCATTTGGTACGGCTGCCATTATTCTTTCTCTGTAAGCGATAACATCTACTTTGTTCTCAACAGGAGGTACAAGGTTTGGCATAACGATAGCCCCGCTAAATGAGTAAGCCGAGAGTGGTGCAACATTTTCGAGCATCACACCATCACGAAGATGGAGGTGCATATCTAGTGGCATTAAAAGTGTGTGTGTTTTCATATATTTGTTCCTTTAAAGTGAGTTTTTTGCTTGGACTATCAAGTCGTTTATAGCTTTTTCATAAACTTTAGCTTCTGCTTCTATAGTAGACTCAAAGCGAGTAACTAAAACAGGTGTTGTGTTACTAGCCCGAACAAGTCCCCATCCATTTTCAAAGTTAATTCTAACACCATCAACATCAATGATATCTTTTATAGTTGGAAACGCAGCAGGTGGAGTTTTTAGCAATTCTTTTACACGAGCGATGATTTTGAACTTCTCTTCTTCTGTAGTTTCTACTTTTAACTCTTCAGTAGAGTAAACAAGTGGAAGTTTTGCAAGTTCCCCGTCAAGGTCTATGCCATCATGAATGAGTTCTAACATTCTAAGTGTTGCATAAATAGCATCATCATAACCGAAGTATCGATTTTTAAAGAAGATATGTCCGCTTACTTCACAAGCAAGGTCTGCATTTGTCTCTCTCATCTTTACTTTGAGGTTTGAGTGTCCTGTTTTATACATAATGGCATTACAACCTCGACGAGTAAGTTCATCGTACATCACTTGCGAACATTTTACCTCACCGATAACAGTTGGTTTATCCATCTTCATAGAGTATAAAAGAGCCATCATATCGCCCTTGATATTATTCTTATGTGTAAGAACGGCGATACGATCAGCATCCCCATCATAAGCAAACGCGATGTCACCCTCTTCTTCTAAGAGTTTTTTCACATCTACTAAGTTATGCGCATCACTTGGGTCTGGGTGGTGGTTAGGGAAAGTTCCATCAGGGTCAACATACAGACCTTTCGTTTTAAGCTCTAAACGTGAGAAAATATCTTCAGTCACAACACCTGCGACACCATTTCCACAGTCATACACTATCTTCGTATCCATCCCCTTTAAGTGTTGAAACTCTGATACTAAAAAGTCAACATATCTATCGACTGCGTTTATCTCAGTTACATCTCTTTGTACTTCTTTTGGCATCTCCATAGCATCACACTCACGACCTAAAGCATAGATATCTTCACTAAAGAATGGAGCTTTATCTACAGTAATCTTAAAACCATTATACTCACTAGGATTATGCGATCCTGTTATCATAACAGAAGCTGATGGAGTCACACTAGTGCCATTTGCATCCCACTCATGATAGTTTGTGAAGTAGTTTACAGGAGTAGGAACAAGTCCCATGTTAAGTACTTTTTTACCACCCGCATTTAGACCACAAGTCAAGTACTCAAAAAGTATAGGAGAGTGAGAACGTGCATCGTAACCAACAGCTACATACTCACCATTTATTTTACTAGCTAATGCATAGCCGATACAAACAACACTCGCTTCATTTAACTCTTTTTCATATATTCCACGTATGTCGTATTCTCTGTAGATGCTCATTTAAATCTCCTTAAACCTTGTCAAGTCTCGCAACCAAGGGCTTTATAGTGTTTTTTTGTAATACAATAAAAGTCCGATTATCGTCGGACTTTGTCAAATTTCTTCATATTCGTCGGA
>JALSMC010000134.1 GCA_026987995.1 Sulfurimonas sp.
GGTCTTCAAATAGACTCTTTAAAAGAGTTGGCAAGTGTTGCTGAGGACTTAGATTTATCGAGTATAAAAGATGAAGTATCAAGTGCTATGGAACTTGTAGGAGTTGATACTATACAGCATGCTAAGATGGAACGCTTTTTAGATATAGTGGGACTTATAAAAGAAGAAGACACTCCTAAATTAGGTAGTTTTTTTGCTTCACTAGCAGCTGGGGATGCATATAATGGTAGCGGTGAAAATCAAGCAGAAGTTAATTCTACACCTAAAGATGAAGAAGTAAAAGAAGAAACACCTTTTGAATCTTCTGTAGAAGAGTTAAATGAAAATATTGCACCAGTTTTACATGGTATTTTTGAGCAACAAAAGAAGGCGATTGAGTACATAGAAAGTGATGAAGATTTACTGCGTATTGTAGTGACACTTGAACATGCTAGAAAATACATACCTGATATGCCTGAGCTAACTACATTACAAGATGTTGAAGCATTTTTAAATGCACAGTTAGGATTAACGGATAGCACTACTGTTTCTGCTCCAGTACACATCGAAGTAAAAGAAGAAGAAAAAATACCTGAAGCTAAAGTAGAAGAACCTGAAGCTAAAGCAGAAGTTGTAGCTAAAGAGAGTATTCCAGTTACAGTAGAAGTAGTAAAAGCTCCAACTGCTAAAGAAGCAAAGGCTGTTGTGAAAAAAGAGCCAAAAGAAGAGAAACAAAAAGCAGTAGTTGGAAAAACTGTTAAAGTAGAACAAGAGTCTATAGATTCACTGATGAATGTTGTTGGAGAACTGCTTGTTGCTAAAAATTCACTTCCTTATTTAGCTGATAATGTTGTAGGCATGACACATGATCAGATTAAACGCGAGATTATGGATAAGTATATTTTTATTAATCGTTTATCAGAACAACTCCAAGACCTTATTATGGGTATGCGAATGTTACCAATTTCATATGTATTTGACAGGTATCCTAAACTTGTTCGTGATATCGCTAAAACACTTGGCAAGAAAGTAAAACTAGAGATGGTTGGTGGTGAAACGAAGTTAGATAAAAATATGATAGAGATGTTAGCTGACCCTATGATACATATAATGAGAAACTCACTTGACCATGGTGTTGAGATGCCAGATGTACGTGATCAAAAAGGAAAGAACCCTACGGGATCAGTGAAGTTAAATGCATATGCACAATCTGATAGAATTATAATAGAAATAATAGATGATGGTGCAGGAATAAATGTTGAAAAAGTTGCGAGTAAAGTACTAGAAAAAGGACTTATGACTCCTGAAGAGATAGATGCTCTAAGTGAAAAAGAGATGGCAGAGTTAGTACTTCTTCCAGGTCTATCAACTGCTGATGCTATCACAGAATTTAGTGGACGTGGTGTTGGAATGGATGTTGTTAAAAAGTCTATAGAAGGTTTTGGAGGAAGTATCGGTATTACAACCAAAGCAAATGAAGGGACAGTTATAACACTCGCAATTCCTATGTCTTTAGCTGTGACATCACTACTTCATATTGAAATGAATCATATTCATTATGGTATTCCTATGGATAGTGTAAGTGAAACAGTGAAAATAGAGAGAGAAAGTATTGAGTACTTACACAATGAGCCTTTTATCTATATACGTGGAGATGTTATCCCGTTACTGTTTATAAAAAGTATGCTTAACGAAGAGGATATGGCAAATAAACCACTTTCAATAGTTGTTCTAAACATCAAAAACAACTTGCTTGCAGTAGTGGTAAATGAGTTCTTAGGGCAACTTGATGTTGTTCAAAAACCCCTTGTTGGTATAATGGAAGGACACCCACTCTTTAGTGGAACAGCTCTTTTAGGAAATGGACAGATTATTATGGCTATGGATCCATTAGGATTACTCGGGATTAGCCAAAAATTAAAAGAAGACATACAGATAGTGGCATAAGGAGCTAAGAAATGACAGACTTAATAGTTTTTAGTGTTGGCGAAAACAAATATGCTATGAATATAGAAAATGTGCAACGTATTATAGAGTCAACATCTTTAACAAATATTCCAAATGCACATGAGTTTATTGATGGAATGATGTCTTATGAAGATAAGGTTATAAAAGTACTGAGCTTTCGTAAACTTATAGGGATGAATACATATAAAAGTGAGCTAGATACACTCTTTGAAGGCTTAAAAAAAGGTCATGGAGAATGGGTCTCATCTTTAAAAGTTTCTTTAGAAAGAGGAGCAGTTTTTTCAAAGACTTTAGACCCTCATGCTTGTGGTTTAGGAAAATGGATAGATGGATTTACCGCTTATGATGATAAGGTAATAGAGATTTTAAATGAGCTCATTGAATACCACAAACAACTCCATGTAACAGGTGGTGTTGCCTTAGAAGTGTATAAAACAGATACAGATGCAGCACTTAAAATGTTTAATATAGATATTATGCAAATATTTGAACATACAATGGGTGCACTTGAATTATTTACTAAAGAGTTGGATTTAGTAGCTAATTCTCTTCAAAAATTGATAATATATGATAATGAGGGCAGCTTTTTTGCCATAAAAGTAGATACAATTGAAGATATTGCACATGTAAGTGAGAGTGATTTTACAAACGCCACGGATCAACACGAAAC
>JALSMC010000135.1 GCA_026987995.1 Sulfurimonas sp.
GATTGTGCATGTTGTAGTAACTTTTCATAAACTCCACAAGTCTCTCAAAGTTATCATCTCTTACACTTAGTTTTTTATGTTCTTTGTATTCATCCCAATCAATTTGCATTTGATATTATCCTTTTATTTATTACTATAATTTTAGCGAAAGTACTTTGTCTAGTTTCTTAATGACTTCTAACATCTTCTCTTTTGAGACAGCAAAATTCAGCCGCATATAGCCTGAGCCTTCTCGCCCGAAACTTATCCCCGCATTGAGTCCAAGTTTTGCCTCTTTTATAAAAAATTCTCTGAGCTTTTTATCTCTTAGGCTTAAGCCGTGACAATCTAACCATGCAAGATATGTTCCCTCAATAGGGGTTAAGTGTATCAATGAGTCATACTTTTTACATAACTCCCTTAGCATTATATAGTTAGCATAGAGATGTATTTTCAGCTCTTCTAACCACTGCTCGCCATCTCTGTAAGCCGCTTCAAACGCCACATGAGAGAGAACGGCACCTTGTGCAAAATGTACTCTATTATAAACTGTTTTAAATCTTTTCTTTAAATCTTCATCTTCAATGATAACACTACTCATAGCAAAACCAGCCATGTTAAATGTTTTTCCTACACCTATAGCTGTGAGTGTTATTTTTTTTGCATCAGCACTAAGAGTTGCAAAAGGAGTATGTATATTTTCGCCATAAACTAAGTCCGAGTGAACCTCATCAGCAAATACTACGATATTATGTTCTAAACATACACTCAAAATTGCTTCAAGCTCTTCTCTTCTCCAAACGCGACCAACAGGGTTGTGAGGAGAACACAGAAGTAAGAGCTTAGTATCAGGTGTGATTTTTGACTTTAAATCTTTTATATCAAAACTGTAAACGCCATAGGCATCTACTTTGAGAGGATTTTTTATAAGAGTGCGTTTATGCTCTGTCACAGAGTGAAAAAAAGGCGAATAAACAGGAGTTTGTACTATAACACCCTCACCCTCTTTCGTAAATGCTTCAATAGCCACACTCATAGATGCGACAACAGAGTGAGAGTAGAACATATCTTCAAGTGCAAACACAAATCCATGTCGTGTTTGCATCCACTCTCTTTGAGCATTAAAAGCACTAGCAGGAACTTCTTCATACCCAATTATAGGATGATTAAGTCGCTCTTTGACTGCATCTAAAACAAAGTCAGGTGTATCGATGTCCATATCAGCCACCCAAACAGGTTGCACATCCTCTGTACCAAAAAGCTCTTCTCTAAGAGTGTACTTCTCTGCGTTTGTATCTTTTCTACATGCACTTTTTGAGAAGTCATAAGACATTACTTTTTCTTCCACACACTTACTTCAGAGATAGTATGCTGGTACTTTCTTGCTGTCTCTTTTATGACAAATTCTAAATCTTGTTGATGAATAAGCTCAAACTTCTCACCTAAAATATTTGAGAGAGAGTCTATAGTTTTTACTTCTTCTCCTGCTTCGTTAGTAAAACCACCAAGCCAAAACTCTTTAGCAGTAGAACTCTCTTGCCAAGTGTAAGGAGAAGTTATCACTAAAATACCATCATCATTGAGTCGCTCATCTATAGTATCTAAGAAAAGTCGTGGGTTATAGAGTCTATCTATAAGATTTGTCGCCATTATAAGGTCATAGCCTGTGAAGTTAGGCTTTAAGTTACAAGCATCCCCCTGCCAAAAAGAGACTTTATCTTTTAAGTTCTCATAGCCTAACTCTTCTATAGTTATCTTTTTATCAACGGCTATTTCGCCCTCTTCTTTCGTGCTAAACGCGAGGTATCCATCATCTTTGAGTTTTGCTCCAGCTTGTACAAAACGAACGGAAAAGTCTATCCCCTCAACCTTATCAAACTCACGAGCAAGCTCATAAGTAGCTCTACCCGTTGCACACCCTAAATCAAGTGCTTTTTTATTATTAACTGCAAACGAGCTTGCTACTCTTGCTGTACTTTGTGCAAAGTTCTCAACTCCAAAGTGCGAGTCTCCATATTGAAACTCACAGTACTGTGAAACTAGTTCATCACTCTCGTATATATCTTCTGACAATTCTTCTTCCTTTTGTTTACTTATTACATACCTAAAACCTGCGTTTTGATAAAAATGTTTTCTAAATGCATAACGCGAATGTTTTGTTATAAGGTTTCCACTACTCGCCCATGATGAGCCAAGTATTAAAGCATGTTTTTCATCAAATGTAGGTACTGAAAAATCATCATAAGCCTCATGTACTTTAAAACCCTCAAATGGGCGTATCGGTGTACGACTCCACTGCCATACATTGCCTACTACATCATAGATACCATTAAATTCAAACTCATTAACAGGACAAGATGAAGTAAAATGATAAAAATCAAGGTTTGCCCTACTCTCATGAAATGCAGGAATATCTTCAAGCCCTGACTGCTCATAAATAGCTCTATACTCTGCTTCGCTAGGAAGCTGATAGCAAACGCCATCTTGAAGACTCTTATAACGACAAAATGCTTCTGCTTCAAGAGCATTAACATCAACTGGCCAATCGTGGGGCATATCTATAATGCTAGAGAGTGTTCTATACCTGTAAGTATCACCCTCTTTTACCCAAAAAGAT
>JALSMC010000136.1 GCA_026987995.1 Sulfurimonas sp.
CGAAACTCTACCACAAACCATATACAGCTGAAGCCCTGACAGCAGGTTTACCGATAGAGCCAGGGGTTGAAGCACCAGAGCTTTTTTCTATTAACAATGCAAAAGGATTATTCTCTCGTGCTGCAAGTAAGGCAGGTTTAAAGTCAACTATTATTCAAAGACCCCTCCAGCAGATAAGTCCTCTACAACTTCCAGTTATTTTACTCTTATCAAATCAAAGTGCATGTATCTTAGACTCTTTTAGTGAGGATGGAAGCTTAGTTAAAATCATTATGCCAGCTGAAGAAGCAGTGGAGCAGTGGGTTGCTACAGAAGATTTAACTGATGAGTATATTGGTTATGGGTTTATGGTGAAAAAAGCTTTTGAGTATGTAGATGAAAATGTTAGAACACTTCACATACAGCAAAAACATTGGTTTTGGAGTACACTTAAACTCTCAATAGGTATCTATAAAGATGTACTCTATGCCTCACTCTTGATAAACTTGTTTGTGTTAGCTTCACCCCTCTTTACTATGAATGTTTATGACAGAGTAGTCCCAAATAATGCGATAGAGACCCTATGGGTTTTTGCAATCGGTGTCATAATCATCTATCTTATAGATACTTTTGCTAAATTTACAAGAACCTATCTTTTAGAAGTTGCAGCTAAAAAAAGTGACATTATCATGTCCTCTATCATTTTTGAGAAGGTACTTTCACTTAAAATGGCAAACCATCCATCTTCAGTAGGCTCTTTGGCGAGTAAACTTAGAGACTTTGATAATGTACGTTCATTTTTAACCAATGCAACGATGGCAGCCGTTATTGATTTGCCTTTTGCGATAATATTTTTAATGGTTATAGCATATATCGGTGGAAATATTGTTCTTATTCCTTTAGCTACTATTATGTTTATAATGCTTTATGCTTTTGTCATTAAAAAACCTTTACAAAAAAGTATAGAGAGCACACATGAGGCAAGTGCAAAAAAAAGTTCTATTCTAATAGAAGCATTGAGTAATATAGAGACACTTAAAACCTTAGGAACCCTAAGTCAAATACAGTGGAAATGGGAAGAGTCAACAGGGGAAATAGCAAACAAAAGTCTTAAATCAAGACTTTTATCTGCATCTATTCCAACTGTAACACAGCTACTAATTCAGTTAAATACAGTTGCTATCATCATCGTTGGTGTCTATAAAATAGAGTCTTTTGAATTATCTATGGGTGCTCTTATCGCAATTGTCATACTAACTGGTCGAACTCTAGCACCTATGGGACAGGTTACAGCCCTACTAACTAACTATGAAACAACAAAAACTTCTTATGAGTCTATAAACGATATTATCTCACAGCCAAGTGAAAGACCTGAGGGTAAAAAGTTTGTGCAGAGTCCAAAATTCACTGGACATATAGAGTTTGCAAATGTAACCTTTAGTTATCCAGGTTCCGAACTAGCAGCTATAAAAGATGTCTCATTTGTTGTAGAACCTGGTGAACATATTGCAATTATTGGTCGTATAGGGAGTGGAAAAAGTACTATTGAGAAGTTACTTTTAGGGCTTTATGAACCAGATAAGGGGCAGATACTTGTTGATGGCATTGATATTCGTCAAATTGATCCAGCTGATTTACGTAAAAACTTTTCATATCTTTCTCAAGACATAATGCTATTTCGAGGAACAGTAAAAGACAACATTACCTTTAGAGCTTCTCATGCAAGTGATGGAGCAATGCTTAGAGCTGCAAAAATTAGTGGTGCTGCTGAGTTTATAAAAAAACATCCAAGGGGTTACGAAATGCCAGTTGGGGAGAGAGGGCTAGGTCTCTCAGGCGGACAACGCCAAAGCATAGGTATAGCACGTGCACTCCTTTTAGATACACCAGTTGTGCTACTCGATGAACCAACAAATGCAATGGATCAAATCACTGAAGCAAATCTTTTAAAAAATCTTAAAGTTGAGTTTAAAGATAAAACAACTATAACAGTTACTCAAAAAATGACACTCCTTCAAATAGTAGAGCGAGTCATAGTTATGGATAATGGAAAAATCGTGATTGATGCACCTAAAGAAGAAGCGATAAAAAAATTACAAGGAGGTAAATAGTCATGGCAAATAAGAAAACACAAGAGTTTAACAGTAAAGATTTTGAGTTTATGAACTCACTGAGTGCTGCTATACTCGAAAAATCTCCAAGTAAAATGAGTCGTGTACTTAAAATATGGCTTTTTACCATTGTTGCATTTATTTTGTGGGCATCATTTGCAGAGATAGATGAGATAACACGAGGAGATGGAAAAGTGATTCCTTATGGTGACAATCAAGTGATTCAAAACCTAGAGGGTGGAATTATCGAGTCTATTCTTGTTAAAGAGGGGGAGTTTATTAAAAAGGGTGATGTTATTTTAAAAATCAACAACTCAAAAACTTTTTCTACAAGTGCAACTAATATAGGAACACTAAATGAACTCAAAGCAAAAAAGTTGCGTTTATATGCTGAATCAAATAGACTTCCCTTTAAAAAGATAGAGACTCAAGATAAAGAGTTTAAAAAACAGATAGAACTTGCACAAGAGTTATATAATTCAAATAAGATAGAACAAACA
>JALSMC010000137.1 GCA_026987995.1 Sulfurimonas sp.
TTATGGCCCTCCTGGACTTGGTAAAACTACACTTGCCCTTATCATCGCAAATGAGATGAATACAAATATAAAAGTAACAGCTGCACCTATGATAGAAAAAAGCGGTGATTTAGCAGCGATTTTAACTAACCTAGAAGAGGGTGATATTCTATTTATAGATGAGATTCACCGTCTCTCTCCTGCAGTTGAAGAGATACTTTACTCTTCTATGGAAGATTACCGTATAGACATCATCATAGGGAGTGGTCCTGCTGCTCAGACCGTCAAAATTGACCTACCGCGTTTCACTCTCATAGGAGCTACAACTCGGGCAGGAATGCTCTCAAATCCTCTTCGTGATAGGTTTGGTATGAGTTTTAGAATGCAGTTTTACTCCTCTGATGAACTTGCAAAAATCATTACACAAGCATCAAATAAATTAGAACGCGAGATAGTAAAAGAGGCATCGTTTGAGATAGCTAAACGCAGCCGTGGGACTCCACGTATAGCCCTGCGTTTACTCCGTCGGGTGAGAGATTTTGCCGAAGTAGCAGAAGAAAATCATATAAATCAAAAACGCACAGAGTATGCTCTTAACGAACTTGGGATAAATTCCCATGGTTTTGATGAGATGGACTTGCGTTTACTTAACCTTCTTGTAGCTGCAAAGGGAAGAGCTATGGGGCTTAGTTCCATCGCTGCAAACTTAAGTGAAGATGAAGGTACGGTTGAAGATGTGCTAGAACCTTATTTAATTGCAAATGGTTATTTAGAGAGAACAGCAAAAGGCCGTCGTGCAACACGAGCTACTTATGATGTACTTAATATGGACTGGGTTAACGAAGAAGGAACACTGTTTTGAAACCACAATTTTTTATAGCAGCACTTTTTGCTGTCTCTTTGTATGCAATGTATTATCTGTATTCTCCTTTTTTACTTGTTATTTTAATCGCGGGACTTTTAGCAATTTCAACTTCAAATATTCAGAATTTTTTAGAGTATTACCTGAAAAACAGACTCTTTGCTGCTTTAGTATCTAGTTTACTTTTGGCAGTGCTTTTTTTCGCACCTCTTGGGTATTTCCTTACGACTTTAACCATAAAGTTAAATACTCTTTCTTCAGAAACTTTAGACCAAGTGATAGTTACCATAAGAGAGTTCGTTGCGAACCCCCCTTCCTATTTACTTTTCTTAAAACCGTATCTTCTTGATGGGGTAAAAGATTTAGATATTAATTCGCTCACTTCAAATGCCTTGAGCATTGCTGGTCATATAGGTGCATTTAGTGCAGGCTTTTTAAAAAATGCTTTTCTTGTGATTATATTTTATTTTTTCGCGCTCTATAATGGAAGTGTGATGATTGACTTCTTAAAAAGAATAGTACAGATGTCAGTTGAAGAGAGCACACTTCTCGCAAGAGAACTCTCAGATGTTATGAGTGTCGTTTTTTATTCTATCATTACAACAGCGATGTTTGAGGGTATACTTTTTGGAGCGGCTATCTCATATATGGGATATAACGGTTTGCTTTTTGGCATTATGTATGGTTTCGCTTCTTTAATTCCTGTTGTTGGTGGTATTTTAATGTGGTTACCATTTATGATCTATGAATTCTCAATAGGAAATAGTGTAAACGCCATCTTTATCGCAGTTTATTCTATTGTTATGATTTCTATTATCGCAGATACTTTTATCAAGCCTGTTATTATTAAAAAGATAAATCAACGTCTTCTTAATGAGGATGATACAAAAATGAATGAGTTAGTGATTTTCTTCGCTATTATTGCAGGACTTACTAGTTTTGGTTTTTGGGGTATGATTTTAGGGCCTGCGATTACTGCTTTTTTCTTTACAATACTCAAACTTTTTGAAGCAAGAAGTAAAGAGTGCTTAGATAAAAATATAAATATTTAGTTATTTGTGGTCTCTTATTTATAAATTTCTGGATGGTCATTTTTAAAACGTCGGTGTAACCAAAACCAAAACTTTGGCTCTTTTTTGATGAGGTCTTGTAACCAGTCCGCTTGGAGTTGTGTTGCTTTGAGTATGTCAGCATCTGCATCATCAGTATGTTCTACTGGTATCTCATCAAAAAGCATTAACGCATAGTTCTCTTCATCATCTGTTCGTACAGTGACAGGAATAACTGCCGCATTAAACTTTCTTGCTAAGTAAGCAGGTGTGTATGTCTGACGTAGAGGTTTACCAAAGAAGTCTATCATAATTCCTTCTTTAGGGTTTATGTTTGTATCTATTAAAATTCCACTTGCTTTTTTAGCTCGTATGAGTTTTATGAGTGCTTTTGCTACACGGCTCTTTTCTAAGTTAGTATTTCCAAATCGTGCTCTACCTTCGAGTAACCACCCTTCATAGACTTCATTTTTCATCTTTTTATAAACGCCAGCAACGGGCTCTACAAAAGCACCAAGAGAAGCTCCACCTAACTCCCATGAGGAGTAGTGTGTTGTTATGTAAATTACTGCACGACCTTCATCATGTACTTTTTTGACAGCTTCTATATTTTGAACTGTGATGATTTTTTCTAATTCATCTAGTGACATATTGCGTAGTTCCATAATGTGTAAGAAGTTGAAGATGAGGTTT
>JALSMC010000138.1 GCA_026987995.1 Sulfurimonas sp.
AAACCTATGAATATTTATCTTGGTTTTATACAAAAAACGGCATGATTTAGAGAGTTAATTAGGTGGAAATAAATTCGACCAAGAAATTGTCTGGATTTTTCAGGGCATTATCTACATGTAGGAATGGGGGCTATAACTCGTATGGTATTTCTAATAATACAATCGTAATTATAGCATATACATGTAGGAATGGGGGCTATAACATCTTGTTTATATCTTGTAAAATTCGCTTGATTATAGCATATACATGTAGGAATGGGGGCTATAACGTGTATGTTTTTAACTTGATAAATACTATATGTAGATTTTATAAATGAGTTAATAAAAATAGCCTAATATAGGCTATAGTATTGAATCACTTTTAAACCTTAAAGATGAATCAATAAATGAATTAATAAAAATTTTACTAACACAAATCAATTTCTCTCAAAAATGGACAGCTATTTAAAGAATTATTTTTTGTATAGATGAGTTACCTATAATATTTTAATCTTAATGACTATAAAATCAAATATAAAACAATACCGATCCCAATTATCTCAACCAACTAAACTACTCCATCAAAATACTTTTCTGCATCAACATCTGATTATCCGAATAAAAAGGCACATCAGTATATCCAAGTACAGAAGCTGGTACATTTGTTAGTTCTGTTAAGTTATCCATTGGTACAACTACCGCTTTTGCTCCATTCTCTGAAAGCATAGTAATTTTATCTGCAAAGTTTGTAGCTCTTTGTATCGCTCCACCAACAGAGATATCACCAAGTACAGCTAAACCTGCTTTTAAATTCTTTTTGTATATAGCCGACACTATTGCAATATATACAGCGGAACCTAGACCTGTGGAAATTGTAGCACCCAAAATATTACTTACTTGAATGGTTACATCAAAATTCTGTAAAGAGTGTTGCTCACTAAGTATAGTTTTTTCATTCGCTTTGATATATTGATATGTATTTTTGATATTCTCTTTTACACTTGTATTACTTACTCCTGTAATATTCAACTTTCCTGATCCAACAGTAGTGACGACTTCTATCCTAACAAGTGCCATATTCTCGCCATCACTTGTGCTTGTATAGCAAACCCCTGGTTGAAGAGGAGTGTTTTCAATAAGATGAGAACCTTTCTCTTCTGGGAGTCCTACAAAGAACTCCTCTTGAGTCTCTTTATCTATGTACGAAAAGTTTGTATCCCAAAACTCCATACCGCCTATTCGTTTGAGTTGTTCTTTTACTCGTCTTCTCATTTCAAGTGCAATTACAAGATACTCTCTCACATCTTCTTTTGTGTAGTTTCCATCAGGGTGCATTAGTTTTATAAATCCTGAGACAGTCTTTTTAACGGGTTTTGTATCCCGCTGTTTAAGATGTGAACCCAGAGCGAAAAACTCTTCAAGCACATCCGTATAAGTCACCCTTCTAAAAGATTTTAATGCCTCAGAAAAGTAGTCTGTACTAAAGCCAAAGTTTGAAGTAAAATGCTTTGGTGCAAACTTTACCACCTCCCAACCAGGAAGATAAAAATGAATACGATCTAAAAATGCAGTATCACTATTTACTTCATCAGAAAGTGGGCTAAATAGATTAGAAGTTTGAAGTACAGTCTCTACAGGCTGATTGATATTACCATTGAGAATGATTGATGCAACACCTGTTATCTCTCCACCTGAACCAGCACGAGAGAATGAACCAGACTCCATATAATCTTTCATCAGTGGAATCGCATCTCTATCTTTAAATATTTTATCAGTTGCTTCATCAAAACATATTGCATCCCATTGACCAACAGCACCAACTTTTCCAGTTGAACCATGAACAAACAACTTAGCAATTGTTCCTTGACCACCAGAAATAAGCACAGCATAAGGAGTAAGCTCTTTATATACAAATGATTTACCAGTGGAACGAGGACCAAGTTCTATAAAGTTAAAGTTTGGTTCAACCATTGGCAGTAAACGAGAAAGTAGTAGCATTTTCACTCTATCCGTTATTCCCTCTGCGTTTGGCTCATACCCACAACTACGAAGTAAAACATCCAGCCACTCTTCTTTAGTAAAGTCTTTTCTTTTATCTATGATTTTAGAATTATCAAATGAAGAGAGTTGAATAGGTTTTATATTTTGTACAACAAATGGAAAGATATTTTGACCAATCTTTATGCTTGGATCGTACTCAACATCAATTATTGCCCATATACCACCCATTAGTATTTTATCGTGCTGATTTACAAGAGCATCATTGATATTGGCATCTTTGATATTACTATTTTGCAGATGAGCCCAGTATTTATCTTTTTTAGAATCAAGACGAACAGATATTTTATCGATAATCTTATACTTACCGTCCTCTCTAATACGAGAATGAATTTTTGTCGCTTCTTCAGGATTCACATAATGCTCAGAAAGAATCTTCTTTACATTATCAAGCCCCTCTTTTATCTTCTCTTCATCATCAGTAGAACAAGAGTTCGCTATGAGGTATTCAAGTACGAACACAGGTACATTTGCTCCAACTTTTACAGAACGGACCAAGTCTTTCTTAACAACATACCCTCTAAAGTTATCTAATAATTTTTGATCTAAGTCATCCAATACAATCATCATTTACCCCTAATTTTATAATAGTCCGCCAAGATCTCTGGCATTATCTTTTTTTATTACAACCTTATCTAGTTGCTCTTTACTTGTAATATCTAGCAACTGAACTTCAATCTCTTCATATCCATCAAATGAGTACTCTTTTGTTGCACGAGAGCCACTTGTAAGTGTAATAATATCACTCTTAGATATCTGTTTACCCTGTGCAAAAAATAAAAGATATACTTTTCTCTCTTGTGAAAACAGGTCATTTTTAGGTGAGTCAGCTTTTATTTTTATGCTATACAAGTTTCCCATAACAGAAGCTAAATCACTTTTATTCGTGATACTAGCAGATAAGTTGTTTACATCTTCTTTTTCTGTCTCCCAGCAAAGAAATGGAGTTATTAACTCTTGTGGAGACAATCCACCATGACTAAAACCATAAGCTCCAACCGTTTTAAATGGACTCATCGTTGTTGAGAAATAGAGCCAGTTATATTCACCGTAAGGCTGCTCTTTTTCTATAAACATAGCTCTATCAACATTCTGTTTCTCAACAGTTCGTATATATCTTTCTGCTTTTTTAACCTGCCCACTGAAATTAGCTACTACTTTATCAGACTCACTCAAGTGTCCAGTAAGAACAAACCCATGGTCCGTAATCAAGTATACTTTCTTATATCCATTGCTGAGTAACATCTCTATCTTTTGTGCAAAGTACTTCTCTGCTTCTGGAAAGTACTTTAGAGCTTTATTGTTCATCTTGTCGCCAAGTTCATCAATATCTTTATATTGACATACCAGATACTGATGCTGCGTATCTTCTGTTACTTTATCAAGATATACAAATCCAATATCTTTATCATTATGCTCGTCTGCAAAAAACTGTTCTCTTTTATGCAGTGTTGGTTCCACTTCAGCAGTTGAGATATAGATCTGACTCATGTTGTTCTCAGTTTCAGATGGAGTATCTACTAAAATAACATTATTACTCAACTTAAACTCTGAAGGGACTAGAGCTACAACATTCTGTGCAGCTTCATAAGTAACCCCATCCCCTACGATTATAGCAGTCTTTTGAGTGTTACTTTTGATAAGTCTATCTAGTGTTCCTGTCTGATTTTGCTCATATTCATCAAAGTATTTAAACCATTTATCCAAGAAAATCATGATGATATTTTTGTAGTACTCTTGATAAGGTTCGAGTATAGTTCTGTTTTCAATAAATTCAGTATAGAGTCTTCTCATAGACTGATCTACGCTATACAGATGTTTTGTATAAAATTCAATACATTCGGCCATAGATGAGAGCTGGTTAATATCTTTTTCATCAAACTCCACTAACTCTTTTACATCATTCCAAAAAATGATACCCATACTTTTAGCTTGTCGGTTCTCTCTTCTTTGGTTAATTTTTGAAAGACGCCTAACCATCACATCTTTATCATTTAAATCTAAACCTATCTCTTTTAACCATGCATGGTCAACAGATACAAAAGGATGAGAAGGGCTAACTGCCCAAATGTCTAAGTCTTGAGAAAGAGTATAGTTTTTAAGATATTTATCAAAAGAGTCTTTACACTCCCTAGAGTCCAACCAAGCTATATAAACATGTTCGAAAGTCTTATCTATACTTCCACTAGCTAATCCATCAAACATTGCCTTAAGGACTTCCTGCGCTAATGTCTCTGCTGGTTTTTCTATATAGTCTTGATTTAGATGTTCATTTATCTTTTTATAGAACTGAGTTTTAAGATGATTATCATATTTATCTGTATAACTTTTAGGGTCATGTAAAAATGGCAACAACTCTTTTTCCATATCAAATATCTCACCAACACCACTACTAAGACTAATCCAATAGCTTGCATCTTTACTTACACTCACTTGTGCAGCAGATATTAGTTCATCTTCTGTCATGTTGAGATTAAGGTTGAGAGTTATATGAAGTTTCTCTTTGATGTAGTTTTGTAGATACTTGATTTCAACAACACCATTAGTCTCGCAATACTCACGGATAAATTTCAAGTCACTCTTTTCTCGTGAAGTATAGATAAGATACTTTTTGCCATCAGCTCTATTCTTTTCAATCAGATACTTTACATATAACTCTTCAATTTCATTAGATACTTCATGAACCTCAATGCTTTCATCCAAGGTATCAAGTAAAAACTTTGCTTTTTGAGACTCATCGACAAATACTACGATTTGGTGTTTGTTGTAGATAGATTCTATGTCTTTTTTGAACCATTGATCAATCATAATTTCATTGCTCCTTTAATAAAACCTTTAATAAAATTTCTTTCAATTTCTAATTTATTAAAGGAATTAAACATCAGAAAACTCCCATATAGGCGAAGTATTCGTACCACTATTCTTAATTTTCTTTAATTTATTAGAGAGTTCATTAATAAGATTATTAATTTTATTCTTTTTCTGTGTATCATCCATGTACTCAGGTAATTTCCCCCAAAGTAAGGAATTTATATCATTACGAGTCATTGAGCCATGTTCTGTAATAGATTTAATAATCAAATCAAGATAGTACTGTTTATCAAAAGCTCTATTTTTAGTGTAACTAGCTTTATCCCCAGTAGCTTGTGCCACTTTAGCAGAAATATAGAGATGTGGTTTTCTTCCTTCAATTAAACCTTTGACCCTAAGATCACTAACAATAGCTTTATCCAAGTCCTGTTTTTTCACAATCCTATCAAGAAATATGACATCCATAAGGCTAAGCTCTGAGTTTGAAGACAACAGCTTTGTGTACTTCTCATCTAATATCTTCCCATGAATAGTTACTTCAACTTTATTGTCAGCAATTTTATAATCAGGCATAGGAAAAAATCTCTTTTTTTGTATGGAGAACATTCTTTTGATACCACTACCAATAGTATCAATCATATTTATCTCAACCATACAAGCACACAAAAATTTGTTTCGATAAACTTCAGATGGAGTATCTCGTTCTATGATGCTTTGTATATCTCCAGCCAAGAAACTACCTGCATTTGAGATGACTAACTTATCTGGAAACTCAACTATATTCACTCTTCCTGCTACTTCATAATCTTGATGAGCAATACTATTGTGAAGTGCTTCGTAAAGAATCCAGTTGTCATATTTATCAACCTCTTCGGGGAAGAGTGTACTATCTGCCATGTATCTGTACTTAAAGTTTCGGATTTTATCATGAACTTCTTTTGCACTCAAAATAAGTGGCAGTCCAAAGTGTTCATAACTTTGCTCCATCCCATCCGCATCTTTTAGTATCCATGTTAATTGAGGAACAGATGAACCTAGCAGATAAGAAGACTCATCTTTTCCAAGTAGCAAGAGTGTAGAGTTTGTAATTTTTGAGTGTATAGTTAGTTTTGCTTTATTTAAAAACTGCTTATTACTCCAGTCATCAACTTCCTCAGCTATTCTAGAGTGCTTCTTTTTATACTCTTCTCTTGCAACTGAAATTGCTTCAGTCGAAAGATCTTCAAATGTTGCATCCTTACAAATATTTGCAGACCAGTCTGTATCTACAGCAATACTTTCATTTAGTATTACTGCTTCTCTCTCAGAAGTAAGCTCTATGAGACTATCTCCTTTTCTTTGCCATGCTGTTTTATGAGCATAGACAGGTTTTCGTGGCAAATGTTTAGGTATATGAATAATCCAAACTATTTGATGAGTATCAGAAGTGATAATCTCCTCGATTTGAAGTCCTTCACTGCTTAAGTTTGTACAGTTTTCAAGTAATCTGCGTGGAAGACTCTCAGCTGTATAAGCAGATAAGTTTTGAATTCCTTTTATAGCAAGAGAACCATCTTCTACTCCAATTACTAAATTTCCACCTTGCATATTAGCTATAGCAGAGATATAAGAGATAATATCTTCTTTTCTTGCTCCTGAAACACTATGTTTAAGGTTTTTAAACTCTTTCCACTCACAAGCTTCATTCTCTTTTGGATAGTTTGTTTGTATATATGCTTGTAGTTCCTGTTTAGTCATCAAAAACCTCCAAGAATTTTGATATTCTTCTTCTCTTTACTCCACCCCAAGGCATTGTTCTTTGAAGAGGATATGTTACATACAGAAATCTTTTCGCTCTTGTAAATGCAACATATAAATTGTTTTTTTCTTGCTTCAAGTCAACTCCCCCTTTTTGAACAGCTCTATAGTCTGGAAAGGTTTCATGATCCATACCAATTAGAAAAACAATATCAAATTCTTGTCCTTTCATTGTATGAACTGTACTAAGGGTAATACCCTTATGTTGTGTAAGAGTATGTGTTTGTCCCAATGCCATAGCATTTTTAAATTGATGTAGAGACTTCTTATCTGTACTTTTTGCATAGTTAAGCCAATGCTTGACAAGTTCATCTATATCATGATAGAACATACTTTTTTCATCTTCATCAGTAAGGGTGATATTATCCCGAAAAGTTTCAAATAGTTTTTTCAAATTACTACCATCATCTTTAAGACTAGTTGTTATATCTAATATTTGTTTTACATCTTCATCAATGATTTCATTGTTTGGATTCACTAAATTATCTAATCGTTCTCTATGTAAAATATCTTGAGGATTTATTCTAATACGAAAAGCCAAATCAAAGATTTTCATTAATTTAGATTCAAACTTAACTGCCCCAGGAGTCATCTTGTAATTAAAAGGGATACCTGCTTCTTTCAGAGCTTTTTCTAATGGGTTAAATACATATTTATTTCGGGCTAATACAACCATCGTTTCATATGTTATTTTACCTTCTATATCATCTTCAGACTGTTTTTTAATAAGCTTATGAATTCTCTTTATCACACATTGAGCTTCTTCATTCTCATCTTCACATGATTTTAATTTAAACTTTCCCTCCAATGCCATAATAGAAGTATTTTTACTTTTTGGCAAAATCTTATTTGCTGCATCTAGCACAGCTTTTGAAGAACGATAGTTTTCACTTAACTCAAAAACTTTGGGACTAAAATCTTTAGCAAATTCTTTATCCATATAATCTGAAGATGAACCTGTAAAATGAAAGATAGACTGATTAGGATCACCTACCATCATTACATTTTTATGTTCAGCATTATTTGTAAGTGCTAGTAGTAGCTTATATTGTGCATTATTTAAATCTTGAGCTTCATCAATACATATAGTGTGAAAACCTCTACGATATAGTGAAGATATCTGGGGATAGTTGATAAATAATTTATATGTTAACAACAATAAATCATCAAAGTCTATTGCATTTTGGGATCGTAATATATCTTGATAGTTTTGATACAGAAGCACCATATCCTCATTATTTGTATGTTTAATAAGCTCCTCATCAGGAATAAGTTCTCTTTTAACTTTAGCAATAAAATCAAGGGTGTTGTAACGATATAAATTTTTATCTTTAGAACTCTTTTCTTTATATTGCTGTGAATAAGTTGGTGTTTGATTTATTGCTTGTTCAATAAGTTCTAGTCTATCACTATCATTTTCAAAAATATGTGGCATTTTAGATAAGCCTATTGAGCTACCATGATTTTCTAATACATACCGACAAAACCCATGAAATGTACCAATAAATAAACGACTTTTAATATCAGAAGTCTCTGTAAGTCTAGTTCTGATTTCCTCACCAGCTTTATTTGTAAAAGTTAAAGCCAGAATCTTCTTTTTTGTTTTCGTAAGCAAATGTCTAATCCGTTCAGTCAATACACGAGTTTTACCACTTCCTGCACTAGCTTTAACATAGATTGGACCATCTTCTGCAAAGACTATTTCTTTTTGCTTTTCAGATAAATTAATTGTTTCCATTATGCTGGCTCCTCAATATTTAATACATTTTTTATCTTCGCAAAAAGATTTCTAATTAATTGTGGTAACTCATTAGCACTTGCAACTATAGTTTCAGCTATTACTGGACCAAACTGTGTTTTTTGAGATGTCATACAATCATATAGAAAATCTTTAAATCCTTCATCTCCATCATAGTTTCGAAGTATATCTTCATATATATTTTGTTCACAATCGCTACATGTAGAAGCTGTTTTAATTCTTTTTTGAACAGTTCCATTTTTTTGTAAAAGTTCTTCTTCGAGATATGTAACACTTTCTAATTTTTCAAAAGCTAATTTAATCTCTTCTATAAATCCTTCATTTAAAAGATACCTTTCAAAATCCGCTCCATCTTCTAATATAAATATATTTGTAAAAGTCGATAAATCCACTGTATCTAACTTATAAACTTTTTTGATATCCTTCTTCAGTTTCTTTACTACAGGTGTTTCTCCATCACTTAAAATTATCCATGGAATTTTCAAATACTCAGCAAAGCGAATAAACGGCAAATAGTTTCCATAGCCTCCAACACCAACAAAATCAACTCCTAATTCAACTGATGTTTTTCCAAAATACTTATCAAAAAATATTGGCAAGGCTTGCTCTTCTGTTTCACCTTCAAATAGCACCAAGCACTTAGAAAAGAAAATTTCACCTCGTGTGTTAATAACTTGTCTGTTTATTTTTCGTAAATCTTCTTTACTTAATTCATCAACATTTATCTGTCCACACTCTACAATTTCATTTTTATAAAAGTTTCTAACCTCTTCAATTTTAGCAGTTGCAGCAATATATGGTGAATGAGTTGATATTATTTTTTGACCTACAATATCATTGATTTGCGAATATAGTTTCTTTTGTGCATTAGGATGTAAATGTGATTCAGGCTCTTCTACTGCTACAATAGGAAAAAATACAGCATCATTTTGTTCAGAGTTAATTTTAAAAAATTCCACAAATGCCTTAAGAGTTAAGAGCGATGACCAACTTCTAGTACCCATTCCATGATACTCCATTAAAAAGCTATCCTCATTATCTCCATAACTAATAGTGAGACCTTTGCCTAAATCTCTTATTTTTTTAGTAAAAGGAGTTATTTCTACACCACCATTGGTAGAGTCCATAGCAGAATTTAATTCGGTCAAAGCAGTTTTAATTATTTTTAATATCTCACTTTTTTCTACTGCTGATTGATTAAGTGATTCTATTTTCTCTTCTATCTCTGCAATATCTTCAGTACTATATTCTATTTTTGAAAGCATTTTTCCAATATAAGAGCTTTTTAGTTTAATATCTTCTAAGATATCTCTTTGTGCATCCATATAAAAAAATGGTATCTCATCAAATCTAAAAGATGTCTCATTGCCATTATCAAGTTCATACCAATGATGTTCTGGATCTTCTCCAAATTTCAGTTCAATCCATTCTTGTAAAATATATTGTTTGATTCTTACATTATTTGTAATTGGGTCAATTGAAGCTATGGTTCTCAGAGGTATATAAGCAGAGTCCTCTGTGAATTTAATTCTAGCATCTGTAAACAATATCTCCCATTCTTCAGAAAAGTTTTTATTTTCATCCGTGTTGTTTGGAATTATCATAATATCAACTATTATTTGAGTACCAATTGTATTGCCTTCGATATAAAAATCATCTTGAGATAAAAACTGACGATTTCCTAAAGCAATTTGCATAGCTTTTAAAAATGATGTTTTACCTGAATTATTCATACCTGTAAGCACAGTTGTTTGTTCAAGTTCAACTTCAATATTCTTTAAACCTCTAAAACCATTAACACGAACTGTTTTTATTAAAATAGAATTACTCATGATTTATCCTCTACCAATCCGCTGCAAGATATTTTTTTAACTGCCCAGCATTGAGCACATCATACGCTAACATCTTTTTCTTTTGTAGTGGGGCTATGTTTTTTCCTACTCCGCTGTCTAGGATTGGGTTGTAGCCTTCTTGTAGGAGTTCATCTATTTTTGTTTTGAACTCTTTTATCTCGGCTAGTTGTTTGTAGATGAGATCTTTTTCGTTTTGAGCTTGGGCTGAGTTGTTGTTAGCTAGGTCGCTTTGTCTGTTTACTAAGGCTCTTTCTCTGTGTTCTATGTAGACGGACTTTAGTCTGAAAAGGTTATCTCTGCTCCATTTGTAGATGATGATGTAGGCTTCAAAGCCTTTGTGTTCTCCGCTTGTCAGGTGCCAGATAAATGGGGTTTTTGGTAGGTACATGAAGAGGTTGAGATGATCGCTTAACTCTTTGAAAAAGTAGTTGTTTAGATAGTCGTTTAGTTTTCTTCCTATGAGGCTGTCAAAAGATGAGAACTGTGCAGAGCTGAAGCCTTTTTCGTGGAACTTATCTTGGATTCTCTCTATAAGGACTTTTTCTCCTGCGTTTTGTACAAGTGGGATGATGCCGTCTTCATCTTCCATCAGTATCTCTCTGATCATATCTGCTAAAAACTCCATAGCGATAGTATGCATTCGCTGTTTTGGAAGGGTTTTAGCTTCTTTAAACCAATACCAAACATTGATAGGATTTACTTGATGTCGGATGCAGAACTCTTCTAAGTCGTTGTTGCTTTGATAGAGTGAGCCAAACTCAGCTATAACACTCTCTTTGTTTTCAAATTTCTCTTCTGGTAGGTTTTGTATATACTCTTTGATGTTATCAAGTGGAAACGCTGCTACTTCATCTGCAAGATAAGCTTCTTTAGACTCTTTTTCAACAGGCAATGAACCGATACTCTGCCCCTCTTTTTCAAGCACCATAGCGATGTCGTTTTTATTTAACTCATAGATTTTAAAAATCTCTTCGTTGATGATGGCTTCATTAATGAGGATTTGTGTTAAGAGATGATTTTCGTGGTTTAGGTAGTCTGTGATTCTTTGCTTTATACTACTTTCCTTATTAAAAAGTAGCGGAGATTTCTCAAATTCCTTTTCTATAATACTATAGTTAAGTAGATTCTCTTTTATTTTAATATTTTGATTTACTAAATTATCAATTGTTAATTCAATAACTTTTGATGGACTAACAAATGGTATCCTCTGCAAGTCACCTTCTGTAGTATTGACAGTAGGATTAAAACAATTAATAATATATATTGATAATTTAGAATTAATAAATCCTAATCCATAATTTAGGTTGGCATTTTCTATTGGAATTAATCCAGTTGCTCCTACATCAAATATATGATTATCTGGGAAAAACCTATACGATACCCCTTTTGAAGAAGACCTTCCCGAACATGTAATTCCTTTTTGAAAATAGAAATTTTTATTCCTTAATGTTCCGCCATTGTCTTTTAGTAATTGTCCATTGTTTTCATAATTGACACACAACCAAATATTACCAGCCCACTTATTATATTCTCCACCTTTACAATAATTAACCCATTTTTTATTATCTTCAATATAATTTTTTGAAATTGAATTACGATCTATTTCCCACCAAAATCTTAAAAATTTCAAATTATTTGCCGTGGATAATCCAGAACAAACTTTTAAATATTTATCGAGTACTTCAGTTGTAAACTTCTCCCTAAACTCATCACTAATCCAATAGATAAAAGGGTAAGACTTGATGATCTTTAGTTTCTCTTGAGGGAGTGTGTAGTTGTGTTTGTTTGGTATCCCTTGGATGTAGTCGTCTAAAGCTTTTAAAAACTCACCTTTTTTATATTTTTCTTGTAGATTAGTAGTTAAATTAAAATACAAACCACTATCATCAGATTTTGACTTGGACAACACATAAAAAGTAGCATCAAGTAAAATACCAGGACCAAATAGATTGACCCTATCAAGACCATAGTCAACCATTACATCTATGTGCGTTTTCTCAATCATAAACTTTCTAACATCTTCAAAAGTTTTTATGAACATAAAAGTATGTGGATGGATTAATGCTATTTTCCCGTCATCATTAGCAAGTTCATAACATCGTTTTATAAAAGAGCTGTAAAGGTTCGTATGAAATTTATAAGGCTTTTTATAGTTCGCTTCTATAAATCCCTTCAAATCTTTCCCAAAATCACTACTATCCGTATAAGGTGGATTTGCCGTAGCCACATCATACTTGGTATTTAAAAGCTTCAAAAAAGTGATGGCATCTTGTGTTTTACACACCATAAAACTATTGCCCTCTTTTTTAGCATACTGAGCCACTGCCTTTTCAAGGTTTTCAAAAAACCTCTGCTCAAAAGCCTTATACTCTTGCAAGTCTGCGGTACTAAAGAGGTCTGCTCCCTCTCTTTGTATCTTCTCATAGAGAGCTTCTACCTGCACTTTGATCTTCTCTTCTATCTTGATAAGTGAGCCAAACTTGTAAGCAAACTTCAAGTCATCCCAGATGCTTTGTATGAGCTGTTTTTGTTGAGAGTCCAGCTTGGTATCGTCCTCAAAGATGTACCTTACCTCTTCATACTCTGGCAGGTAAAAGTCAGATGAGACAACATTGAAACGCAGACTGCCGATACTTCGTCTTTTGCGTTTGGCTTTAACAAAGAGTCCAAGCTGTGCCAACTGTATGGCTCTATCGTCCAAGTCCACACCGTGAAGGTTATGCTCGATGATGAGTCGTGGTATCTCATCTTCATCATACTCAGCCCCATAGTTCTCTATCTGATCGAGGTAGAGTTCATAAAAAAGGTCATATGCAAAGAGCAGAAAGTTCCCTGAACCCGAAGCGGGGTCTATGAGCTTTATCTCGGTGAGGGGTTTTCTATCTCGCACTTGCGTTTGTGGGGCATTGGCTATCTTGTGCTTCTCTTTTATCTCAGAGTCAGGGTACATCTCTAAGTAGAGCTTACCCAGTGAGTTCTCTACTAAAAACTGCACCACCCAACGAGGGGTATAGACTTGTGACTGTAGTGAAACCTTGTCGTACTCTACTTTTTCATTGCTCTCTTTAAAAGCTAGTTTTTTGGCATTGTTATAACTCTCATAGAGCCAACCGAGTATGTCGTCACTCTGCCAAATGTTTGCTTCTACTTGAGCATCATCTTCTACCGCATTAAAAGCATCTATGATCTCGTTGAGTTCTATCACATAAGGAAGAAGTGCATAGGGGTAGTCTTTATGGTAAAGGGGGATGTCTTGACTGAGTACATTAAAAGCATCTTTAATGTAGAGACGGATACCTTCTAAATCTTCACTCCGCATAGCGGGATTCTCTTCGAGCCATGCCTTGTGACCAAACGACCTGTCTCCATGCTCACTCTGCTTGGTGATGATAGGAGGAAAGAGACTGTGTGCTTCCATCACTTTTATGGCTGCTATACGGTTAAAAAGGGTAAAAGTAAGTTCATCAAGTGCTTTTTCTCTTGCCTCTTCGTAGTTTCCCACTTCATCAATGTGGTTTTGAAGCAGTACATCCAGCTTTTGGCGTTTGTCGTGAAGTTCCACAGGGATCTTCTCGATCTCCATCATTTTACTTTGCCCGATGCCTAAACGAGCAAACTGCTTGTCAAAGGCTTTATAGGTCAACTCTCGTATATGGTCTACATGATCACTTAATTTCATTGTATTGCCCCTTTACTGCTCATCTATGCTCAATTCTATCTGCTCATCATCACTAGCCCCTGCCAATGATTGAAGTTGTGCACTTAAAAGTGCTCTGTATTCACCTACGCTCATCTTTGTTTTAGAGATGTTTAAATGCACTTTTTTTGCTTCTTTAGGCTTAGGTGACTCACCCGGTTTTGGTTCTTGTTTTTTCTCTTTGACAAAACTGCTCTGAACAATCATAAGCTCTGACTCTTTGGTCTGAACCAATTGTATATAGTTAAGCACCTCTGAGAGTGAATAATTACAGCTTTTACACTCAATTGAATAGTCCATCTCAACTTTAGAGACGATACGCTTAGAACAGTATCTGTGAAGCTCTTGGAGTTTTTGAGCATTGTGGGTATTGAGTTCAGAAGGATAGGCACTAAGCTCTTGTTGTGCCTTGGTTACCTTTGCTTGAAGGGCAGTATAACTTGCCGTCATGATGGCAACATCAGACTGCATCAGTTTAAAATACATATCTTTAACAGTTTGTGCCAGCTCCTGAAGTTTAGCAAAGTTGCCGACCAGATCTTGTTGGTACAGCGTATTAAACTCTTCTTCTGCTTCTGCAATGGCATCATTGCTTTTGTCTGCTTTTGCAAGTTCTGCGACAACTTCTTGTGTAAAGTGCTTAAACTCTTTGACTTTGACAAAGTTTTTCTTGATAAACTTCTGTGCTTTTAGTATGTTCTTGATCGCTTTGGTGAAACTCTCTTTGTTTTCTAAGAAGCTCACTGCCTTGTCGATGTAGTTGGCTTCTGTCGTCAGAGATGAAAAGTTTTGAAGTTCTCTTTTTTGCTCTGCAACTGTTGCAAAGACCTTTTCAAAATCAGGTACGGTGTCTTTCATCGTGCCTAAGGCTCCTATGAAATGTTCTGCCAAAACTCTGATGGCATCAACCAGTTCAAAGTCGTTGGTGCTCCAATCTATCTTTTTGTCAGTATGCTCATAAAAGTCCAAGTCTAACATCGTCTGTACCAGTTGGTTCTTTTGGGTAGTGCTGAGTGTCTTAGAGAGCGACTTGAAAGAGGCTGCTCTAAAACGGTTACTGGTAGTAAAGACCTCATGTACCGATCTGTCCGAATAAGAGAAATACTCATGAGAGTTATGTCTAACGACCAACCTTCCTGCTCTAAAGAGTGTTGCTAAAGTAGTTACGATTGTTCCGTAGGTGTAACCCCATGGTGCTCCGGAGAGATCCATCTCTATGGATTTACCATCAGTAAAATTGGTGATCTTAGAGGTGATCTCTTCTACCACTTTGAGGTTGTCACCTATGAAGTTTCCGTTTTCATCAAAGAACTTAAAATCATCGCCTGAGAAGTATCGGTTAAGTTTATCGTTGCTCTTTTCATTGAGAAGTTTTGGGACAATACTTTCTGAGAGTTGAGAAGCAAGCCGTTTAGTGTAAGTGTTGTTGATAAGCTTGCGTTGCACTTCATTTACGGTTCCCTTAAAACTGTCTCGGTTGAGAAGCTCTTCATCGTACATGTAGATGAGTGATCCTGTTACATAGGCATCTTCTATCTTGACAAGAAGGTCTTTCTCTTTCTCTTCTTTGATAATGGAGAACTCTCGTATGATCTGTCGTTTGTTCTGGTCGTTATCGTTGGCGTATTTGTCTTCCATAAAACCGTAGCGTCTTATCTCACCAATAAGCTTGTCTATCTCTGAAAAGTGTGCATTGTTGGGAATGAGGGTAATAAGATTTTTATCGTACTGTGTATCCATCTTAATGCTTTCAACAAACGCTTGCCTTTCGCCGTTAATGTTAAAAAGACTGTAAGCGGTAATCCTCAAATGTTTGTTATTAGAAGCACTGATGTCGTCATCTAGGTCAGTCAAAATGTTAAACTTATAGGCAAGATCGTTGTCGTTAATATTTGCAACTGCAGTAAAGAGACCGGTTTTTTTAATGCAAGTAACAAGCTCACGCTTTTTGATATAGAGTTCTACCTCAAAGTCCTTCATCTCCTCAAGCATCTTACTCTCAAGGTCTGAAGTAATCTTATAGTTGTTGTTAGAGAGAAGCAGTATTTTAGCTTCTACCAATAAGTCTAAAGCCTCTTCTACCATAGGCTTTGTAGCATAATAACTTTTGAGGTCAGAGATGTAGGTTTTTGTAATGTTTTCAACAGTTGGAGAAACAAGTTCTGATTCATTTAAAAAATGGATGGTTTTGAGGAGTAGCTCTCCTGCTAAGTTGGAATTGGCATTTTTCAAGACCTTTTTAGCATTGTCGTACTTAACACCAAGGTCTGTAGGTGGTGCGGTTTGAGCTTCTGTACAGATGTTATGTGCTGTGGTAAATGTAAACAGTGAGAGATCTTTCATCTGTTTTCTAAGCACATCAAATGTCGTGATGATCATCCCTCTAGCAGCGACCTGATTGGCGACTAAGGCATTAGAGCTAAAGAGGAACTTCTGCAAGAGATGAAACTGGTACTTATGAAATGGATAATAAGTAGCAAAGTCATCTGCAGATTCTGTTTTGGTAGGGAATGATGAGTTTAAGTTGGTGGCATCTGCAATTTCACCATTGTTTTTATTGTAAAAATCGACAAGTTCTTTGAAATACTGCTCTTTTTTCTGAAGCAGACGACCACGGATAATTATGTCAACATCGGTTGAGTCAAGGTGCATCTTGGTTTTAAAACGGTCAGTTACTTTGGTAAGCTGACTTTTGTTTACATTGGCATTGTTAATCACATCATCAAGTTTCTCTTGTGCAATGGCAATCGTCCAAACTTTTCCACCCAAACTAGAAAGAGACTCACTGATGCCTTCAAGGTCAAGCAAGTTGAATTTGTTTTGACTGATGGCTTCACTCGCTTCATCAAAAATAAAGACAACTCTTTCGTCTTTGAATTTTAAGATGTACTTTTCAATTTCATCTTTCAACTTGTTCGCATCGAAGTTTTGTATAGCATCACTATAGACTGCTTTGGTATCTTCATACTCACTTTCAG
>JALSMC010000139.1 GCA_026987995.1 Sulfurimonas sp.
AAACGGTGTATGGGTTCCAAGAGCAGATGAGTGTTATCCTATTATGGGTAATCCTGTTGAAGCATATTTAAACTTTCACAAAATAATTGATTTAGCAAAAAAATCTGATTGTGATGCTATTCATCCAGGTTATGGATTCCTCTCTGAGAGTGCCGAATTTGCTCAAGCTTGTGCAGATCACGGACTTATATTTATAGGACCAAAACCAAGTCACATAGAACTCTTTGGAGATAAAATGGCTTCAAAAGTTGCTATGAAAAAAATAGGTGTTCCCGTTCTTGAAGGTACAGACACTCCTGTTGTAAACAAAGCAGAAGGTGAGAGAATCGCTACTGAGATTGGTTTTCCTATCATCATAAAAGCTGCATTTGGTGGTGGCGGACGTGGTATGCGAATCGTTTATGAAGCAAAAGATTTTTCAGACATGTTTGATTCTGCTACCAATGAGTCAATGAAGTACTTTGCTCGAGATGAAGTATTTATAGAAAAGTATGTAGAAAATCCTAGACATATTGAGATTCAAGTTGTGGCCGATGCTTATGGAAATGTCGTGCATTTAGGAGAGCGAGATTGTTCTATCCAACGCCGTCACCAAAAAGTGATAGAGATAACACCTTCACCTCTTCTAAACGATGCTACAAGACAAAAACTAGCAGACATATCTGTAAATGCGATGAAAGATTTAGGATATGAGAGTGTTGGTACAGTAGAATTTTTACTAGATGTTGAAGACAATATCTACTTCATAGAGATGAACACACGAGTTCAAGTTGAGCATCCTGTGAGTGAGATAGTAACCGGAGTTGACATTATCCAAAGAATGATAGAGATAGCAGGTGGAGACAAACTTCTTTATAAACAAGAAGAGATAAACTTTAGAGGCTATGCAATAGAGTTCCGCATCAACTCTGAAGACCCACAAAATAAGTTTATGCCAACTGCTGGAACAGTAAAAAAGTACTTAACACCAGGTGGACCAGGTGTAAGACTCGATACTAGTCTTTACGGAGGATATGAGCTTCCAACTTGCTATGACTCTATGCTTGGAAAGCTTATAGTTTCTGCCTTGACATGGGAAGGTGCTGTTGCAAAAGCAAAACGTGCCCTTGATGAGTACCTCATAGAAGGTTTTAAAACAAATATCCCTCTTCATAGAGAGATAGTAAGAGATGCTGACTTTAAAGCCGGAAAGTTTAACACGGGTTACTTAGACTCAAACATGAAGCACTTTAAAATGGAAGCAAAAAGTCATATTGCTGATGAAGAAGCAAAGTCAGCGAAACTCGCAGATATGTTAAGAATCATCAAAGAGAACAATTTAGTATCAATGAAGAATAATTTTACACTTTATTAAAAAGAGTATAACGATACATGAGGAGATAAAATGAGTATTATTCCAAAAAATGACTTTGTGCATAGTACCTGCCCTAATAGAGTAAGACCTACTATGCTTAGAGATGTAAAGACAGAAGCACTGCTTGTCTTTTGTAGAACTGCCTTAGAGAGGTATTTCGCTAAAGTTGATGAAGCAAACTACAAAGCAACTGTAGGTTCAAATGCTGATACAGACTATGTATACAACACACTGAGAAATTTGTTAGAGAGTCTTCAGGATAGTGTTGTAAATGTAGATTATTTTATAGATGTAGTGCAGTTGGCAAACAGTAATCCTCTTATTAACAAAATTGCTAAAAGTGAAGAAGCTTTGATCAATTACTATGATGCTATGGCAAAAGTAACCCAGGTTCATTACCAAGACAAACCTGCTTACTTGCCTGAGTTTTTAGTCATTTGTGTACTTGAAAACTGGATTGGTGGAGGTGAGCACTCAACACATTTGTATCCATTTTTAAACACGATAGACTTTTTAGAACTTATGAGTAAGTTTGAAGAGAATAGAGAGTACTTTAAAAATGGTAATGAGTGTACAGTCAAAGAGATACACCAACTCTCCGACAAAATCACACAAAACCTCCAAGAGTACAAATACAAACTAAATAAAAAAAGAGTCTCAAAAACGAGAACTCGTTCAAGAAGATAAAGGAGTCATACAATGAATATAGATATCATTTTACAAAACATGTTAAATCCACCTGTACTGTTCTTTTTCTTAGGAATGATAGCCGTATTTGTAAAGTCCGAGCTTACTATACCTCAGCCTTTACCGAAGTTATTTTCTCTATACCTGCTTATAGCTATTGGGCTTCATGGTGGGTATGAGTTATCTCAAAGTGGGTTTAATACCTACATGTTTAAAGCACTATTCATCGCTATTTTG
This sequence comes from Sulfurimonas sp., assembly GCA_026987995.1. Classification (GTDB taxonomy): domain Bacteria; phylum Campylobacterota; class Campylobacteria; order Campylobacterales; family Sulfurimonadaceae; genus Sulfurimonas. The sequence continues at coordinate 2,279 of JALSMC010000139.1, forward strand.
ATGTCTAGTATTGTGCCTATTTACAGCTTTTTTATACTAAGAAGGAAAATAGATGTTTATAACGCTATTGCGATTGCTGCTACTTTTGGTTCTATTAGTGCTGTGACTTTCATCACTGGTATCACTTACCTTGGTACTGTTGGTGTAGAGTATGGTGGTTTTATGGTTGCATCTATGGCACTTATGGAGTCACCGGCTATTGTTATAGGTCTTGTTTTTGCAGCAATATTTGCTAAAAGTACAAATGAAGATGGAGATGAAGATGAAGCAGAAAATACAAGTATAA
>JALSMC010000140.1 GCA_026987995.1 Sulfurimonas sp.
AAGTAGCCACTGTGAAAGAGTAGATATTATTGCCATGAAAGCTATGAGTAGCCATACAGTGAGACTATTTGGAAGAATAAACTCAGGGAACAAAAAAGAGAGATAAATCGGTGTTTCGACTGATGAAGCGACTACAAACAAAAGTGCTGGAAGAAATGTACCAACTCCAACAAAAGACAAAACTATAATACGAGAATCATAAATATCTTTTATTTTTTTAATAGTAGTATAAGCTGCTGCTGCAAAAAAACCACCAAGAACTCCTAAAACATGCTCATAAGAAACTTCCATTCCAAAAGGTTTAGCAATAAATACTACACCTAAAAAACCAATACCAAGTGCAAGCAGTGTGCTCTTACTTAAATGTTCTCCTAGTAGATAGTATGCAAGTATTGTCACAAACAAAGGTGATGTTTTATTAAGAATGACTGCTTCACCTAAAGGGATGGTAGCAATTGTGTAAAAAAACAAAATCATTGCAATAAAACCAAAAAGTCCACGAGTAAAAAGGAGGTGAATTTTTCCGCCAACTAGAGTAGGAGGAGTATGTTTAAGTGCATACAAAATTAAAAAAACACCTATAAGGTTTCTAAAAAATACTATCTCTAATGCTGACATATCTTCACTCAGCATCTTAGCCAAAGCACCATTGAGTGCTGAGATAAGGGCTGCGAGTAGCATATAAGCTACACCTCTATCTAAATTTTTGAAATAAACCACCCAAATGTTCCTTGTGCGACACAGATACCATCACTACTCTTTAGCTCTACATCTACACTCAAAGTTCCACGACCTTTTTTTACAAACTGCACTTTGAACTTTTCGATACTTTCTTCATCGACAAAAGAGTGAGCAGTAAGTTTTGAAGTAGCTGGTTTTTTATACTTCATCGACGAGTCACGCAGTAGAGGAACAACTAAACCCTCTAACTCAGGAAAAAGTTTTTGCAGATGCAAGCCAGATTGAGTTTCAGCCAAAGTAAACTGAGCCGAAGCATGAATAGTATTGATGTGATTATGTACATCTTTTTTATTTTCTAATGATAACTCATCTTCGCTTTGTTTAATACCTACAAGTTTTACAAACGCTATATCTGTTGCTTTCATTAAGCTCCTTGCCTACTTTAGTAATTTCTCTATCCCACTCTTCAAAGGCAACAACTTCCCATGAATAATATCCCATATCTCATCAGCATCAATACCAAAATAATCATGTGCGATAATATTTCTAAAGTCTTTTATCTTTTGCCATGGGATTTCGCTATGCTCTTTTTTATAAGCCTCATTAAGTCTAGATATTACTTCACCAATTACGACAAACTGCATCATAGAGGCATCAAAACTTTTTTGGTCATGGTAAAAGTCATCTGCATTGGAAAAGTCTTGAGAATAAAGTTTAATTTTGTCAATAGACTCTAAAAGCGAGAGAAGTTCAAACTTAGTATTATTTGACATAGATAGTGTCTTTTAAGATAATCTCTTTTACATAAGGTTTAAGATACTTTTCTCTTGCGATGTCAACACTTCTGTCAAAAGAACGAGTGAGATATGTGCGCAGTGAACTTTTTAAGTCGTAGATATTTTGTGTACCATCTTCTATCTCTATAATGATATCTACATCACTATTTGTGTTTTGTTCATCTCTTGCAAAGGAACCAAACATACCTAGTTTTGTAAGATGATACTTTTTAGTAATAGCTTCATAGTTTTTATGTAAAAAATCTAATATCTCTTCTTTTGAATTCATAAGTACATTTTATCATAATCTATACATCTTTGACAAACGCCATAGCCCTCTCATTTACATAAGCCAAATCATACCACTGTTTTCTTGGTGCAATGAGGTTTAGATTTTTTGGATTTGAGCTTCGTGAGAGAGCTACATAAAACTGTGAGGGGGCGAAGATTTCATTTGTTTCTATTATGAGGTCTTCGATACTCATGCCTTGTGACTTGTGTATTGTTATAGCAAACGCGAGCTTTATGGGGAACTGGTAAATACTAAAAAGGTTTTCTTCGACCATCTCTTTTTTACCTTCAACGGTTTTTTCACTCCATCTTGCTTTACTTTGAGCAGAGCTTTCTAGTTTTATGACTACCCCATCACTCTTTTGCACAAAAACATTTGCGGCGTCTACATTAACCACTACTGCTCGCTCTCCATTAAAGTAGTTCCATGAGTTTCTTGTAAAGAGTACTGGTGCACCTACTTTAAGAGCTAGCTCTTTTTCTATTCGTGCATCACTCATAAATCTCTCTACTTCATTATCTTTAGTCGATTTTAGATGTTTTATGATTTGGGCTTCTTTTACAAAAAGTTCACTATCTATATGCTCTAGTTGGCGTTTGTTGTGTAAGTTAGCTGAGATATTTTTCCCAAAAAGAAAGGTGAATTGACTCAAATCCTCTGGCAGTACTTTGATGTAAGAATTAAGCTGATTATGTACATCTTCGTCTACAAACCCAAAACGGACATGGTTGAGCAGGTCTATAAACACGACATCATCCGTTCTATATATATGTGTAAGTTCTACCTTCTCAAACGCCATCAACTCC
>JALSMC010000141.1 GCA_026987995.1 Sulfurimonas sp.
GTGAAGTACCAATTTAATGTAAAGAGTGGGCATTTAGCACCTTATAATAAAGTAAGTACTGCACGAAACCCAAAAATAACAAATGAGACAGATACAATTGCACAAAGTTTTGAGAATGAAAGTATGTGGGCTGTTCTTTTAACATTTTTTGGTTTTGGGCTACTCCTCTCTATGACACCATGTATTTTCCCAATGATACCTATACTCTCCTCTATCATAGTCTCACAAGGTGAGGGTATGAGTGCTAAGAGGGGCTTCATATTATCACTTGTCTATGTCCTCTCTATGGCATTTGCTTACACTTTAGCAGGAGTTTTAGCTGGACTATTTGGAAGTAACATCCAAGCAGCAATGCAGAATCCTTATGTTGTTATAGCTTTTGCTACAGTATTTGTAGCACTTGCTTTTTCTATGTTTGGTTTTTACGAGATAGGTCTACCATCTTCACTTCAAAGTAAACTCTCAAAAGTATCTGATAATGCTTCAAACAGGGGAGGTTTTTTAGGTGTTTCTATTATGGGGTTTTTATCAGCCCTTATAGTTGGTCCATGTGTTGCCCCACCTCTTGCTGGAACATTAGTTTATATTGGTCAAACGGGTGATGCACTCTTTGGGGGACTTGCACTTTTTGTAATGAGTTTAGGTCTAGGTATGCCATTGCTACTTATAGGAATTGGTGCAGGTAAGTACATGCCAAAACCTGGTGGCTGGATGAGTAATGTAAGTAAAGTTTTTGGTGTAGTAATGCTTGCAATTGCTATATGGATGCTAGAAAAGATAGCACCTGCGAGTGTAACTATGGCACTATGGGCGATGCTCTTTAGTGTTTCAGCTGTGTACTTAGGAGCACTGGAGCCTTTAGGTGATAGAAGATCATGGAATGCTCTTAACAAAGGCATAGGAATAGTGCTTTTAATAGTAGGGCTTTCTCTATTTGTAGGACTTTTAAGTGGCAGTACAAACATACTCAAACCATTTGAAAAATTTACACAAAAGAGTACTAGTGTGAGTGTGGCACAAGAAGAACTCTCCTTTCGTGTCGTAAGAAACATTGATGAACTCGATAACATCTTAGAAGTAAATCACGGTAAAAAAATAATGCTTGATTTTTCTGCAAAATGGTGCACCTCATGTAAAGAGCTAGAGGAGATTACATTTAAAGATGCTACTGTAATAGCAAAATTAAAAGATTATGTACTCATTAGAGCAGATGTGACAGAGAACTCTGCAGAACAAAAAGCACTCTCAAAAGCATATGGTGTTTTTGGTCCTCCTGCTATATTATTTTTTGATGAAGCAGGAGTATTGCAAAAAAAGAAAACTATTATTGGCTACAAGCCTCCATTAGAGTTTTTAGAGGCGATGGAGTAAATCTTAAGTAGCATTTAGAATAAAGTCTAGATTTTAGAAAAAGATTATGCTATAGTAGCAGATAGTTAAAGGGAGATGATGAAGACAATTATACTACTAGCACTTCTTTTGTTCTCTACTACTTATGCAGATGAATATAGTGAAGAGTATTTTGATGAAAGCGGATATGCACTAGGGGATGGGTTTCAAATAGGAGATCTGCCCATCTATATTGGTGGGTACTTCTCTATGGACTATAAATATACACAAGATATGCAAAAGTACCGTTTAGATGATATCGCATTTCTCTCTTATGGAAACTATGGAAAGTTCTCATATATGGCAGAAGTTGAGTATAAAGAGTTTTATAGTTATATCATAATTCCAGAAAAAACTTTTACACAAGAAAATAAAGATCTTCACACAGAGAGACTTTATGCAGAATACAAACATGATGAAAATTATATGGGACGAGTTGGAAAATATAACTCACCTATCGGTTTCTGGAACCTTGTTCCCGTTAATGTTCTGCGAGATACCAGTTCTAATCCAAAAAGTTTGGATTTTATATTTCCTCGTTTTACCACAGGTGTTCAAGGTTCATATACAAGTTACTCTGATCTAAGCAGTGTGCAAATTGATGTTATGGTACAACATAATGATGATATTGACTATAAGTATAATAATTATCATGTAGATAGACATTATGGTGCAGGCATTACATATAGCGAAGGTGATTTAGATCTTAAGCTTAACTTTGGGGCTTTTCGAAACATAAATCTAGATGCAACTACAGAGCTTAGATACTATGCTCTAGCATCACTCCTTTATGAGAAAAATGATTTTAAAATTACCAGTGAATTTGGTTCTCAAAAATCAAACACTGCTTTTACCACTGAGTATGCGGGTTATATACAAGGTCTTTACTATATTACACCAAAAAATGCAGCAATTATTCGCTTAGAGAGTTACAAAAATAACACTATAAATATACAAGATAATATCAGTATTTTTGCTTATACATATAGACCACTTTACCCTGTGGCATTGAAGTTTGAGTATCAACTAGATACTAAAGGGATAGAAGAGCAATTTCTGTTCTCTTTTTCGGTACTATTTTAATGAAAAAACTACTGTTAGGGTTAACACTCTCTTTTTTATGTGTAAATATTCTAGCTACAGAATATGTTGTTGTTACATCT
>JALSMC010000142.1 GCA_026987995.1 Sulfurimonas sp.
AATAAAAAAGATTTTGCAGCACTTACTAAAATAAGTTATGGTACTGTAAACTCGTGGGGTGTTGAAGGAAGAGCTGAAGTACCAGAATGGATACGACCATTCTTAGAAAATTATATTAAAGTTCAAAAACTAGAACTTATAAAAGATATCGTTAATAAAAACGATGAGTTAATTTAACATAGTCTGCTAATTTTTTTTCATACTTAATTTAAATTACTTTTAAATACACATATAAATAAAACTTACATCAAAAGAATAAATTATAATATGATATCTATTTTAGAATTATTTCCCATATTGAGGACATTTTAGAATTTAACTACTTTTTTTATATACAATTTCCTACAGTGAGGACTTTTTTTAATTTATTTCCCATAATGAGGATAATTTTTCCAAAAGAAAGAATATTTTAATATTTTTTTTTTAAATCAAAGCAAAAACTGTAAATTTTAAGCTAATTAGCTCCTCATTATAAGAAAAATTCTACATTATTAAGTTACACGATAAATAAATAATTTAATATAGTCCTCATTATAAGAAACAAGTCCTCAATATAGGAAATATAGTCCTCAATATGGGAAGTGTATAGTCCTCAATATAGGAAATATAGTCCTCACTATAGGAAAAGATACTCTTGAAAACACCTATAATAGGAGCTTTCTAATTCCTGTAACTATAAAGTATGTAATCTTTTAATAACTAAAAGAGAGGGGTTTGTTCTTTTTTTCTTGAAAAATCTTTATATTTACCATTATTCTTTTTAAATTCGTCAATCTCATTTGACAAATAGCCATATTTATGAATCATCAAACCACGATATAATGCTTCACAATCATCCAAAGAATTATTTAATACTAAATGTTTAATTTTTGACTTATAAGTTTTCATATTTTCAATTTTGGTTTTACTATGTTCAATAACCCAATCAACAAATTCATCAATTCTTGCATTCGGTACAATACATTTACTTTCAATTTTTTCAGCATCTTTAGACCAACTAAAAGTAAACTTTTTTATTGATCGATCATAAGTACAAAAAATTTTTTCTCCTGTTAAAGAATAAATTTCATTCAACCCTCGATTAATTCCTTCTAAAAGTTTAGAAGCATGTTTATGCTTTGTACCAAATTTATCATTTAACTCATTTATAGTCTTATGAATAAAGCCTGTATATTTATCAATTTTATTAGGCATAGTGTAATATCTTCTATACATTTCATAAATTTTATACCCATACTTAGTTTTAAATTTTTTTGATAGTGAAAGATCTATACTTGTATACCCTGCCCTTTCAACCATATATTCAATAAATGTTTCTGATATATTTATTTCAATTAAATGTTGAGATTCTTTATATGATTTTACATCATGTAAAAATGAAGTTAATGCCCATGAAACTTTTTTCCCTGTTTCAATATCTCTAAAATCTCTAAGCTCAAATGGTAATTTTAATTCAAGTAAATATGATTTTATTCTATCTACATAGTCATTATTTTTTTCTAAACCTAATTTTTTTCTTAAATAAGAAAGTTCTAAATTTATTTTTGATTCTTGTTTTTCATGATATATTTGTAAAATAACATCTAAACTTTTCATCGCACCTAAGGATAATTCCCCATTTTTTGCATCTGTAACGGCATTATTCTTTTTTAACATTTCGAAATGTTGTTGTTTTGCTTTTTCTAGTGTAGTCATTCTCTGATTACTCATAATATTTCCTTCAATAAATTATATCCTCTTTTTAGGAAAAATTTCCTCATTTTGGGAAATTTTATAACAGTTTTAATAACATTAGTAATTTATTTTGCTATACTTAAACTAGTAAAATATAAGTTTCGCATGCGAAACTTTTTAAAGGCAGCTATTATGATTATCACAATTGCACATACTAAAGGTGGGGTTGGTAAAAGTCTTATTTCATTTCATTTAGCAATAGCAATGAATGCTGCAGTAATTGATTTAGACTTTCAAAGAACAATTATAATAAACAATGAAATGAGAGCAAATAATGGAAAAAAGCCTATAGCAGTTTTGCAAACAAAAACAATGCAAGATTTAATCAAGTTACGAAATCACAATATTAAATATAAAGGTACTAACAAAGAAAAAACTTTTATAATAGATGTAGGTGGGTTTGACTCTGATGTTAACAGGGTAGCTATAGCAATTGCAGATCTTATTATTGTTCCTGCAAATGATAAAACAAATGATATTATTGGATTACATCAATTTAAACAAATAATTAATGAAATAGAAGAATCAACTAATTTAAAATTAAAGCCAATGTTATTAATTAATAATGTCTCTCCAATGACAAAAGACTTTATAAGTTTAGATAGTTTTATTAATGAAAATAAAAATTTTAAATTAATGAAATCAATATTAAGAACAAGAGCAGATTATTATAAGACGTTAGAAACTGGAACAGGTATAACAGAAATAAAAAATTCAAAAGCAAAAATAGAATTTAAAAAATTTATGAAAGAGATTAAAAAGGAAGTTAAAAATGGCCAAAAAAAAGATTGATTTAACAGATTCAATTGGTAAAAGTAATAAAAATATACTTGATGCCGGTAAAGGTGCAGCTTTAACTCAAGACTTAGGAGCATTATTTGAAAATACTGAGGATATCGCTAAAAATGAAAATGAGGTTCCAATTAAATTAATTAGAGATAATCCCTTTCAGCCTAGAATTGAGATAAAAAATGAACAATTAATAGAATTAGCAGAAAGCATAAAACAAGATGGGATGATCCAACCAATTATTATACAAAAGTTTAATGATGAATATATCGTTATAGCTGGGCATAGAAGAGTTGCCGCACATAAATTACTAGGAAAAGAAAAAATATGGGCTCATATAATAGAAGCAGAATTTACAGATACACAAGAAAATAATAGTTTATTATTTACAACTGCTGCAATTGAAAACCTTCAAAGAGAAAATTTACATCCATTGGAAATTGCATTATCCTGTAGAGAAGCTATTGACAAAAAAGTTTTTCAATCAGTAACAGAAATAAGTAAAGCACTGAACAAGCCAAAATCTTATTTATCAAAAATAATGTCTGTATTAAAATTACAAAATGTTATTGTCGAAGATTTGTTAAAAAATAAATCGGTAAAAGACCTTGAAGTTTTGTATGAATTGCAAAAAATACACAATTCAAAACAACAAATCGAATTATTTAATGATTATAAAAATAAAGTTATCACTAGAGAAGATATAAGAAATGCAGTAAAAGCCCAAACAAAAACAAATACTATAAAATCCCCAATAGAATATAAAATTAATGATAAGACGCTAAAACTTTCTATTGATTTGAGAAAATTTAAAAAAAGTGTTGCAGAAGAACTACAAAAAAAAATAGAAAAATTATTGATTAATTATAAGTAGTTTCGCATGCGAAACTACTTATAATCTCTCTATAATATAAATAAAGCCAACAGATGCAACAACTCATTCTTACACTCTCAAATCAACTACCACTATCCAAAGAACATATTAAAAATATCATCAAACTCTTAGAAGAGGGTGCTAAGAATATTGTGGAGCATAAAATAAAAAACGGAGCCTTTCAAACCAAAGATAAGCTTTTAAAAGTGAAGGGAGCAGGAAAGCGTGCTTATGAACAGGCAGCAGGATTTATCCGTATTAAAGATGCAAAAGATATTTTGGATAATACAGGCGTACATCCTGAGAGCTATGGAGTTGCTAGAAAACTGTTCCAAAGAGATTTAAAAGTAATTAATATTACAGCAGTTGCCAAAGAGTTAGGAGTAGGGGAGGCAACTTTGAGAGATATTGTTGATGAACTACAAAAACCAGGGTTTGATCCAAGGCAAGAACAACCCTTTATCCCTTTTAAAGAGGGAATAACTGATATAGAGCAGTTAAGAGAGGGTAATAGAGTTTCTGTGTTGTTAGGAATATTACTGAGTTTGGTGCATTTGTGGATATTGGCCTCAAAAATGATGGAATGATTCATATCTCTAAAATGGCAAATGAAAGAGTGAGTCATCCATTAGAAGTTCTATCTCTAAATCAATTTCTTCCAATTATTGAAGTTATCTCTATTGATACTAAAATGGGTAAAGTTAGTTTGAGTCTTAAAGATATGTAACTATTAAATGACTTCGTTTTTCGTTTGAAGGTAGTCTCTTAAAATATCTCCATGGTCAAATACAAGTTGATCAAGTTCCAACTCTTTGAGTGGAACAACCATTACCTCTTTGGCATCATCAGCTGCAATAGGCATAGCAAATGCTTTACAGATATAGACAACTGAGACGGTATGAAATCGCTTGTCCCGTTTGGGGTCAGAGTAGACACCAAGGAGAGATTCAATTTCCACATCTAAAGAAATCTCCTCTTTCATCTCTCTTTTGCAGGCATTTTCAACCTTTTCACCAATATCTACAAACCCACCAAGGAGTGCTAAACCTAGAGGAGGGTATTTGCGTTTGATAAGAACTATGCCTAGGAGGCTCTGTGAGGCATTGTATATTTCAACTATACCATCGGTTGTAAGATAGGGTGTTTTTGGTGTGAAGGGCACTTATTATCCTTTTTGTGCGTATATTCAGAGTTGCCTTGTTGTTTTATCATGGAATTTATACCATTTGCATCTTTTTTTATTTTTTATGGCATAGATATTATAGGTAAATTTTCTGCCACATTCTTGGCACTGAAATGTAGCACGGTTTTTGAATTTATTGTATTTTACAAATAAAAAGTTGCCAACTTGGTCACCTTCTTTGTAGAGAGTTTTTTCATTTTTATTATAAGCCTCCTCAGCGAGTAGGGCATTTTCTCTTTGCTTTACTAACCAAGATGGTTCAGGGTCTTCTTCAAATTCGTAATCTATCATGTTATACCCTGTTTTTGTTGAAATTTCCCATATTGAGGATAGTATTATACAGCGTTTTTTTAAAAAACTAAGGGTGTTAAAATACTTCGCTTTTTTTAAGATTTTCAAGATGAGATATACTTATATAGAATTTAAAAATCAATACATATCAAAACAATAACAGCAGAGGGATAAAAAATATGGAAAACTTAAGAGACAATAACTATGGTTATAAACTGCCAGAAGCAATAATAGAGCATATCAAGGAGTATGAAGAGGGTGAAGATCAAGAGCGACTTCAGGCACTTGATATGATTTTAGATCTATGTGATTATATAGATTTGAATATGTTGAGTGATTTTTCTGCGGCGGAAGATATTTTAGAAGATTATTTTAATTTTTTAGATGACAGAGGAGCTTTACTTGCTTTTATCCTTGAACATAAATAGAGAGCGTGTGGAGTTCTTTAGGTACTACTATAGAGATATTTCCCATATTGAGGAGCTGTTTTTTGATATACTTTGAATAGAGAAATAAAAATAAAAAGAGGAAATAGTTTATGGCAGAGATAACAGAGTTAACAGATAAAAACTACTTGTTGCTTACTATTATTTATACAAAAGATTTTTGCCTTTTTACTAATGTAGCGGACAAAAAAGTCGTATAAGCAGATACAAAGAGTAAAAAGTACTATACTCGATACAAAGATAAGGTCAAAGTAGATGATGAAATGGTTTTGGAGGCTCTTTGAGAGAGTAGAGTTACTTTCACACTCACAGCCTAGAGTAAATAGTTGGCTACTGCAGATGAAGGATGAAAAGGGTGCTAAAAATATTTATCACTATTTTTGTTATTGTGGGCAGGAGTTTCGACTTAAAACACATAAGAGTATGGATGAAGTAGAGAGTCTGAAGTGTCCTTTTTGTGCTAATGACTACTTCAAAGATGCCGTTGCATTTGCGGATATGAAGAGCACTAAAATATGGAAACAGTTTGCATGGCAGAGGAGTTTGTGTGAAGATGAACACTCTTGGAATATCACATTAAAGTATGAGATACCAGTAGTGAACTCTCAAACGCAGGAGATAGACTTTAGAGATGAAAAGCTTCTAAACATACAACTTCAAAAAGATGGCTTACAAGCTTTTAAAGTAGCCCACCACTCTAAAATACACTTTAAATACAGCCTCTATATGAATGATAAAAGTATGTTGTTAAAAGAGCTTCTTACTGAAGATGCACAAAAACATCTCTATGAGTATCTCTTACTCCATCGCACACAAAACATAGAGTGGATAGATGAGGGAAGGATAGTTTTACTATCACTGAGTCAGAAGCTAAAGTATATAAGCTACTTTTTAAAAAACAGTCACCTCAAAGAGCATGAGTTTTTTTACTGGAAGATGGATGCTATCTTAGCAGACAGTTCTGAGTATAAAACACAAGAGGAGATGCTGGCGTTTGTCTCAAACCATCGTAAAGAAAAGAGTATCAAAAAGAGACTCTATAAGGGGTATGAAGAAGCAATGAAACATAAAGCATACCACCCTTATAGCGATTATGTATTTGCTAGAGTCATTGACAACACCGATCTTCTTGCACAACTTTATGATATCTACCCAGCTATAAAGGAGCATCTCTTTACAGACAACACATTTACTGTGGCTAGAGAGTTTTTACTCTTTTTAAAAGAGCACTACGCAGAGAAGCAGATAGTAAGATTCTTTTGTATTGATATACAAAATGAGACTGAGTATAAAAATAGACTACTACTCTGGAGAGACACTCTACAGCTACTACGTACAAGAGGAATGTTTGCTGCACTGCATGAACATTTTACTAAGCAAAAACTCACCGTACAAATGCTCCATGATGAAGTATCGAGAGTGTCACATCTACTCTCATATGAGTATGCACAAAAAGAGGAGTTTGAGTATGAGGATATCTATCTCAACACTTCACAACAATATAGGGGATTTGAATTTAAACTCCCTCAAACTGTCCAAGAGCTAAGTCTATGGGCAAAAGACCTCCGAAATTGTATGCTAGGGTATGCCAAAAGAGTACATGAACAAACTTCAGTCATTTATGGCGTCTTTAAAGAGGGTACACTGCTATATGCCATTGAGTTAAGAGGAGTAAAAATAGTGCAATCACTTGGAAAATATAATGCCAAGATAGATGAAGATGATATGCAAATCATAAGAGAGTGGCGAGACAGTAACTTCACTATAAAATAAGGACTAGTCTTAACCTGACAACAACCACTTCCACATAGGAATGATGATAATTTTCTTATTGCCAATTTCTACTGTTTCTTCCCTGCTAGCGGTTATAAGATAGCTTTTATTTATTTTAAAGTACTCCATGCCTTCGACTAGAGCTTCTGTTTCTCTTTTAAATGTTTGAGGAGTATCTATCTCATAACTAACATTTATAAGGAATTTTCCATCTATATTGGCATATATGTCAACCTCTTTTATTCCTTTATAGTAATAGACCTCTTGAGTTTTTCTTCTTATATGTAAAAAAGCAATATTTTCATACAGTTTTGAGTAATCGGATGAAAGGGATGCATCAAAAAGTTTTCTAAATCCATTATCGATTACATAGAGTTTTTTTGGATTACGTTGCTCCTCTTTTACACTGTTTCTAAATATTGGAGGCATAAAAAGTGCATAAGCTTCCTGTAGATGTGATATGTACTCAAATAAGGTGTCTTTACTGAGTTTAAACCCTAAAGATTTATACTCATTGTAAAGTTTTGTGACACTTATGAGTGTTCCCATATTTACAAACATATATTTTATGAGATGTTTTAGTAGCACATGATTTTTAATGCTATAGCGTTCAATAACATCTTTATAGATGATGAGATCCATGTAATCTTTTAGGATTCTTTTTTGTATATCTTCACTCTCATCAAAGGTCTCTGCAAATCCCCCATTAACTAAATAGCTGTTGAAAGCATTTTGAATAAAAGAGATACTTTTTGAAGAGTAAAGATTTATTTCTATATCTTTATAGTGTAAATACTCTTTAAAAGAGAATGGGAATATTTCATAAACAATGGTTCTTCCTCGTAGTGATGTGGCAATTTCACTTGAGAGCAGTTTGGAAGAGGAACCTGTTATATAAAGAGCTATATTTAAAGTGTCATGTATGCGTCTTACAAAGAGTTCCCAATTTGGAATATTTTGTACTTCATCAAGGAAAAAGTAAACTTTTTCATCTCTTTTCGCAGGATAAAGTTCATAGTATGCCTCTATTAGTTGATCTAAATCTTCTAGGACTATCGGGAAAAGTCTATCATCCTCAAAGTTAATATAAATTATATTTTCTCTATCAGTAACTTCTCTTAGTTTTTGAATAGTTTCATAAAGTAGATAGGTTTTTCCACTTCTTCTGACACCAATAAGAGAGACAATCTTTTTTGTAGCTAATGGTATCTGATAATCCCGTTGTACGATATTGTTATAATTTCTCTCTTGTGAATCAATAATTATTTTTTTAAAAATCTCTTTCATTGTACTTGTCCTTAAGTGTTATTATATCTATTTTTATCCTTTTTAACAAGTACAAAAATAGATTAAACTTACATAAGATAATTTTAAGTTCTTTGTTCTAATATTGCAAAATATTAAGAGCAAGGATTTTAAAGATGCAAATAACACCCCTTACACATGCCACACTCGAAAGTGCAAATACCTTAATCAAAAAAGTTTTTCATCCTACTGATAAGTATGAAAAGTTAAATCTTATTGCTAGTTTAGATAAAGATAAGTACATGGAAGTGTATCAAAAGTGTTTTATAAAAAAGATGTCCTACTGGGTAGTTCAAGAGAGTGAGTCTTTTAAGGTTATAGCAACAATAGGTTTATATACAGAACCTGATACGCATGACAATGAGTGCTGGATAGGGTGGTTTTGTGTGGATAAGGACTTTAGAGGTAAAGGGTTAGGTGTAAAACTCCTAGACTTCATTCAAACGCAGGCTAAAGAGAGTAAAAAAGAAATAATTTGCCTCTATACAGAAAATACTCAACAATATACTCTTGCGAGAGAATTGTACTTAAGTAAGGGCTTTGAGCAATATATCCCAACAGTAGAAAGTAGCAAAAATAGTTGTTATTTTAGAAAAAATATTAAATTATAGCTACTGATGAAAAAGAATATATTTTTGATGCTTATTGGGTATATGATGAAAAATACTGTGGTATTTCTAATAAGACTGGGATATGCATTATTTATACTGTTTACTGTTATTAACATCATGACAAATAATCTTAATCTATTTATAAACATAATAGTTCCGGCAGTTATATTTTTTATAGGGGTTATTTTTGTCTGTTGTGGAGTAATTGTTCTCATAAATTATTCTATCGAATTTATAAATACAATCCTTAATAAATCAAACCAGATATAATGCTGTTATAGCTTGACTTTTTGTCTATATGTTCTAGTATTTGTGGCATCTCTTACCCTTCTTAGTTTGTATAAGATTATCTATTAACAGCTTTATGTCTGGATAGTTATATCCAGAGTAAACTACAAGCAACTACTTTATAATTCAAGCTCTCCATGACATCCTTGTAAAAATCAAGTTGTGCCTGATATAGCTCCTCTTTTTCGTTCGATGGAGTTCCTGTTTTAAAGTCTATTATCACCCATCCAGCCAGTTGCATATCAAAGTATATAAGATCGATAAATCCATGTTTATCATCTAAGATAAACTCAAGTTCAAACTGATGTTGTGCTCCGTTTTTTAGAGCAGTGCAGACATCACTAGCATAGAAGTTTTGCATATGTTTGCTAATAATCTCTTGCTCATTTTTGTCATAGATAGCATGTTTATGAAAGATAGCTTGGCTATTATCTTGAAAGTTTTGCCAATGCATCTCTATGATTTTATGAGTCAGTGTTCCAAGTTCGGCTGCTTTGTTGTTCTTCGGCTTTAGATCACTTGCTGATTGAGTCGCAGAGATCAATTTTTCACGGGGAGTAAACTCGAGTGCTTCGAGTGTTTGTGTTTGATAGGAGATTTGTCGCTTTTTTTGAACTATTGGCTCTATTTTTATATTGTTATTTGGATTGTAAAGTGCTAAGAGTTCTTGTACTACTGTGATCTCTTTTTCTGATGCCACTCTAGCACCGAGTATCATCGCTAAGTAGCTATCTTCTCTTAGCGATATACCACCATCTTTTTTCTGTGCAAGTGTAGCGGAGATGATTACATCATGCTCAGCACGAGTAAGTGCGACATAAAGAAGTCTTTTTTTCTCTGCAAAGTGTTTGAGTTTGTCTATCTCTTTGACAACACGGTGACTAAGAGGTATGTAGTCTTTGAGTTTAAAACCGACGATCTCTTTTTTTTCTCCAGAAAGTGTAAAGCTATTATGTTTGAGTGAATCACTTGTTATCTGAGAGAAGAGTGACTTCTCTGCGTTTGCTAGTAATACTAGAGGATAAGCGAGTCCTTTTGTAGAGTGGATAGAGCATATTTCTATAGAGTTAGAGCTCTCAGACTTGTAAAAAGCCTCATCCTCTTTAGCTTCGCTCATGTAAATACTATTTTCTAAAAGAGCTAAAAAACGATAGAGTGAACTCTCATCACTTTGCTCATACTCAAGTGCAAGATGCAAGAACTTCTCTATATTTGCTTTGACTTGTTCTACATCATTGAGATGAGTGTAAACGCTAAGGAGATTACTTTCATCTACTATCTGTTTTATAGCTTGAGAGAGGGTGTTTGTGTTGAGTATTTCTTTGTAGTCTTTGAGTTTTACAGGGATTGTATTGTTGATGAAGTGCTGATTTATAGCATCATCACTTACTCGTAAGATGTTTGATCGCATAGCACCAGCTAGAAAATACTTCTCTTTAGCAGTGTAACTCTCTTTCGTGTTTTGAAGAATATAGAGGGCTTTTAGAAGGTTAAATATATCATTTACTTCCCGCGTTTGGTAGAAGTCTTCACTGGCACTCACTTTAGCTGTGATGCCTTTTTTTCTGAGCTTTTGTTTGAGTAGGAGCATTTTGGTGCTACTGTCAAAGAGTATAGCTATTGCTTTTTTCTTCTCTTGTACGAGTGTTGAGATATTTTTGTATCTTTTCTCTTTGTTTTGTGCAATGTTTGCTACGAGTTGAGCGATACTATCGAGTTCATTGAGCTCTTCATCTTCATAAGGTTTAGAAGTAAAAAGAAACTCAAAACTTCCTTTTTTAGCTCGTTTTTCTTTAAAGACTGTAAGTTTTTGAGCTTGTGCCTCATAGTTTTGTGAGATGAGATTGAGATGTGTTTTGGGTTGGAGTAGGTGATCAAATATATCATTGACATTTTCAAGCACCACACCATCACTTCTATGGTTTTGGCTCATATCTGCTACTGTAGTAAACATATTTGTATCATTGATAGCATCGTTAAAGATCTCTATCTCTGCACCTTGAAAAGAGTAGATAGACTGCTTAGAGTCCCCAACTACAAACAAGTTTGTATCCGAACCACAAGACTCTTTGACTATGTCAAACTGTATGGCATTTGTATCTTGGAACTCATCTACCATGATGTACTTGTACTTAGAGTCTACTGTCGGGATAATCTCTAATGTTTTTGTGATGATGGTATCGAAGTCGATTTTACCTAACTCTTGGAGTCTTGTGTCATAAGAACTTTTTATCTGGGAAAGTAAAGTTTTGAGTTGTGCTATTTTTGTAAAGAAGAGTGCTTCTAGCTCTGTATCTATGGGAGCATAGTACTGCACAAGTTTGTCTAATGCTGTTTTGAATAGATTTGTCACTGGAAATGACTTATCACCAAGAGAGGGTGTTTTTTCAGATGGGTTTACATCTTTCCAAGCTTTTGCATTGAAGTTGTAAAAATTCTCATAGTACTTTGTGAGCCACTCTAAACGCAGGGTGTCTTCTTCTAGCTCCTCTTGAGCCTCTTGTATATCAGGCAGAGGATAAAGTTCTGAGATGATTTTCTTATAGGTATTGACAGAGATACTTTCTTGGTTAAAGCCATCTAAGTCTTTGCGAAACTTACTACTACTGATGTACTTTTCTATAAACTTATCCATAAAAAACATACTCACATCAGCAGAGATATCAAGAACTAAGTCACGATTTTTGTCATCATTTAAAACTTCAAATATTATACTAGAGAGCTCTTTAGCTTTCTCATCATCTTTGATGATGTCCAGTTTCGTGTCGATTTTAGCAATATCTGCATTTGCCTTTATGATGTCCAGACAAAAAGCATGAATAGTAGAGATCTTGGCGTTTGCACTCTGAGTATATGCTTTTTGAAGTTTCTCAAGGAGGTATGTTTTTTGAGAAGTGTTTATGTGAGCATTAGCCTCTTCTATAGAACTAAAATCACCATCGTTTGCATCTAAGGAGTCAAATATAAGTATCTTGCGAACAAGTTCAAAAATCCTTCCTTTCATCTCAAGTGCAGCTGCTTCAGTGTAGGTAATAGTAACTATCTCATCGACTGTAGCTGGCTTGAGCACATCATAGTGGTCTTCTTGATATTCATACTCTTCTCGAAAGTAGTCAAACCCTACAAGAGCATTGATGAAACGCCGACTAAGAGTATAAGTCTTTCCACTCCCAGCACCTGCATTTATAGCGAAACTTTTTTGGATGGTAAATTTATTTATGTTCAATTTTTGTCCTTAACCTTATTTTTTTAGAGCAGCATAGAAATTTTCCGGAAATTTTATATCTTTCCACCCCTCGATCTTCTCTCCTCTTTTATTCCAAGCTGCATTAATCCCTTTTGCAATCTCTTCAAATTCAGTAACATTGAACTCGTCTGTTTTTGCATTATTGCACCAGTAACAAGACATACAGCAATTCTTTTCAGTATATTCTAAATTTGGAGACTTTCTGTCAATCTCAAGACTAAATCCTCTTCCACTTTTTGAGTGTATTTTCCACTTCTTTCTTAGTGATTTTAACTGTTCGAGACTAATTCCACAGTAACTGCATGAAGATTTTATTAGTAACTTTACGAAAGCAGTAAAAGAAAAGTTATACTCATAACGTTTTTGATAAGCAATTTTGCATTCGTCGTACTCGTCTTTGGAAGCATCATAAAACTCTTTTAACTTTTTATTGCTTTCTGGATTACTATCATCATCTAGATATTGATAATATTCACAAGCATATTTTTTTATTTCTCTGCATCTAATAGCTTTATCATGTTCCACTATTCTCTTTTGAAGTTCTTCATATAGTTTTGAATCTATATTCTTTGTATATAGTGAAAGATTATATCCTACTGTACGCATAAAACTTACGAAACTGTCATCACGTTTTGAATTGTATTTTTTCTTTAATGCCGATGTTATATCTACTAAAGCTTGTTTGGTTAACTTCTCCTCAGTTGCATGTTCAGTCTTTCTCCAAGAACTTTTATTATAAAATGGCTTGTAAATAATGACTTGATATTTATTTGTAGTTTCATCATAAATTTCTTCACATGACAAACAAATTGTTTCACGGATAGTCTCTGCATTATGTTCAAAGGCTAAATCTATATCTTTTTTATTTTTTATTTCATTTTTATTACTCATATCCATTTCCTTTTTTATCTAAAACACTCTGATGACAGATAAACCGTACATCACACCACTCACACACCTTCTCGTCCTCATTATTAAAACTAAAATCTCCTTTAGCAATTTTATCTCTCGTATCATATATCACACCCTTTAGTCGTTCATCTTCTATCTCTTGGAGTGTTGCAAATGCCACTTCTTTTTCATTGCCTTTGAAGCTCAAAAGATGGGCATCATAACTCTTGTCTGGGTAGGCTTGTTTTGCATAGAGGACATAAAGTGCTAACTGGACATCTTTATAGTTGTTAACATCTTCTTGCTTTTTTTTATCTTTGCTCTTTGCCTTTTTAGATTTGTAGTCTATGATATTTATTTTTGTATCGAGGTTGTCAAATCTATCTATAAAGCCCTTTATAAAGTAGTTTTTGTCTTCTTTACTTATAAGGGTATAGGGTTTTAGCTCCGCATCAAGTGCGAACTCCTTTTCAAACTCACTCTTGCTAAAGTACTCAAATGCGGAAGCATTTTTTATGTAGTAGGTCACAAACTTCGCTAAAAGTCCTAGCTCTCTCTCATCTTTGAGTCCCGCTTGCAGGTTTGAGATAAAGATTCTATGGTGAATGTTCTCTTGTAGTTTTGGCTTTCCTCTTGGTTCTTGTGTATCTTGATGATTGTATGCCAAAATAGAGACATCATACATAAGCTCATAAAGTTCCTCTTTTTCAGTACTTTTTATACCTTTTTCCTTGATAGTCTTGCCAAAGAGTTCATAACAAAGGTGCATTAAACTTCCTTGTTCCATCACATCAAATCCCTCTTCATCTTGCCGTGGTGCTTTTACTCTTACCTTGTTGATATAGAAGTACTGAAGCGGACAAGAGAGATAGCTGTTTATCTGTGAAGCGGAGAGATGCGATGCATCTATCTCTGTCACATCAAGCCCATCAAACTTTGTAAAATCTTGACTCGCGATGCTTTTGTAGTACTCAAGAGTTCCTTTGTCTGGAGTGACTGTAGCTTCTTGAAGTGCTAAGTCATTAGTACTTACGATGTCACTCACATCTATCTTCTCATCACAATAGTCATCTATAAGTATGGAACGACTCAACTGGCGTTTACCACTGTATGCTGCCGTAATGATATAGAGTTTTTCACAACTCTGTTTGAGTTCTTTGAGTTGGAGTTGTGAACTTAAAAAATAGTCATTTGCATAAAAATACTTCACATCCTCTTGCTGCGTGTAGAGAAAGTTATCTTTCGTCTTTGGTGGGAAGTGATTTATATCCGTCCCTAAAAAGATGATATGTTTGTAGTACTTTTCCAATCCTAATATTTGGTTGGCTTCTGTTAGCTCTACTCCTATCTTCTCATCGACTATTGTAGTGTTTGCTTTGAGTTTTTTAAGCAGTTCTTCTTTGTTAAACACGATATCTACTCGAGTATAGAGTTCTTGCAGTGATTTGAGCTGTTCATTACATGTTTGGAGTGCTTGTTTTACTTGTATATCTTTGTGTGAGTGATAAGCATTGAGTGTTGTACCAAGTGAGCTAAACCCTTGTATACCGTACTCTGATAGATAGAGTTTATACAGTGGTGCATATTCTGCTATATCTGAGGCTACTATGAGTATCTCCTCAGCATTCGCATCTTCACTTTGTAGTAGCTTTCTAGCGATTTTAATGGCTGTTTTTATCTCATCTATAGCATCAAACACCTTTGCGTTTGGATGTACTATTTTTGCATTGTTTCTGCTAGAAGTAGGAGCTATTTCTCTCATCTCTTTGGCTAAAGGTTTTAGTTTAGAGATGATTTGGGCTTGATATGCTGACTCTATAATACTGACACCATCCATATCAAAAGAGTCAAGATATACATCGGTATACTTATCTCTAAAAGTCTTTTCCAAATTCTCGGCTACATATTTTTCAACATCTGCTATATCTACAAGTGCATATTTTCTTTTAAATGCTTGGTATGCTTTGTCAATGTTGTTAAGTGCTTGTAGTTTTTGAGGACTCTTTATGAGTGTGTCAAACGCGACACTGTTACGGTGAGATTTGAGTATGAAGTTTAAGATTGTTTTTATCGAGTCATCACTGCGTTTGAGATAGCTAAAGTACTCAATCTTTTGCTCTTGTAAAAGAGTATAGATTATATCAGTAGCAAAACTCTCATCTATTATCATCTCAAAGTTGTTTTTCTCAAACAGTTCTATAATAAATGCATTGAGGGGGAGCACTTTATCAAGAGCTTTAACACTAGAGCTTTTTTTGAGAGCCCTTTGCTTTTGATTTGAGAAAGTTATGTAGAGCGATTGGTCTAAAACAGTAGTTGTTTTCATATTGCACACGCCTTTTTCTTAAGTGGAGGCATTCTCACATAATATCTTTAAAACTATCTTAATTATTTAATATTTATCTAAGTTTATTTTAAAAATTGTTATGTAGCCTAAAGGCAAATGAAATGAAATCACATGATAGATAAAGGAGAGTGCTAATGGCATATATGATAACCATGAAAGAGGGAAACTTACTAAATGAAGAGTCAGCAACATTTATAGTCAATTCATCTAATACAAGACTACTACTTGGCAGTGGTGTTTCCATGGCGTTTAAACGCCACTGTGGACTAAAACTACAAGAAGAGATGACACAGAAATACAAGAGTCTTGATATATTCCTTCAAAAGGGAGATGTAGTTGCAACATCTGCTGCAAACGCCACTAACTTTGAGTATGCACTTCATGTTGCAACGATGGACTATAACCCAGGGCTTAGAGGAGCAGAAAAAGATCCAACACTAGAGAGTGTTAAACTTTCTCTTTATAACATTGAGTCTTATATTAAATGGTACGCAGAGAATAAGTCTAGAACTAAAAGATGTAAACTAGTTTTACCAATGATGGGTTGTGGTGTTGGAAAACTCAACAAAGTAGATGTATTGAACATATATGAGGATTTCTTTAAACGCGAAGTAGATTTTCAGTGTGAGGTAGTTATATATGATAGAAATTTCTAGCAAAGAAGTAGAGATGCTAATGCAAATAGGCATTAGTAAAAATATTTTAGGGGAGTTTGTTCTGTTTTTAGAAGACTACTATACAGAGGTTCAAATCTTGAAATTATTTGATATGAAAGAGGAAAAAAGTAAGGATCTTCTTTTTGATGTAGTCTATAGTCTCCGCTATCGTAGGGAAAATATAGATAATTTTTTTGTAAAAATTTCATGTGAGCTCAATGCGATACATGCAGAGTTTATAAGGTGCTCAAATAAAATTAATTAATAATTTAATTGAAAATATGTTTAAGAAAATTTTAAACATATTG
>JALSMC010000143.1 GCA_026987995.1 Sulfurimonas sp.
AGTCCGTAGAGATATGCAACACTATAGTTTTAGTGGAGGCCTTGGTAGGAACTACTCGGTTGCTTGATAACATCTGGCTTTAAGTAGCCATCTTCGATGAGAATATCAACGGCTTTTTTAAAGATAGGGACAGCAGTTTGTGAAGCAAAGTGGCTCTTAGTGGGTTGTACAACTATAACACCGATGGAGTAGTTTCTTATTTCATCGTTCGCAAAACCCATAAATGCAGTGTTATATTTACTGACATACTGTCCTTTTTCAACTATGTGAGCAGTTCCTGTTTTACCACCGATGATTAAACCAGCTGTGCGAGCTTTCTTTCCTGTTCCTACACTTACTGTTTTTATAAGAATTTTTTTCATTCTTTGAGCTATGGCACTAGGGATAACCTGAACCTGTTCCTCATACGGCATCTTCTCTAAAGTTCCTCTCTCATTTATAAAACCACTAACAAGTTTGGGGTAGACCATTCGACCGTTGTTGTTAAAAGCACTATATGCTCTCATGATCTGCATAAGGTTTGCTCTCATACCATAACCATAAGAACATGTTGCTTTGTATATTTCATTATCAAGTCTTTTCGAGCTTGGTACTGAACCAATTTTTTCATAGATAAGGTCAGGAGTAGACTTCTCTCCAAATCCAAAGCTTTTAAGCCCCTCATGAAACTCATAGCCAGAGAGTTTTTGTGCGAGTTGTGCTATACCTATATTTGAGGAGTAGACTATTACATTTTCAGCAGAGAGCCAGTCAAACTTATGCTCATCTGTGATTACCTTACGGCCTATTTTAAAGCGACCGTTATGCCCATTGACTAAGTCATAAGGATTTACAAGACCCTTCTCGAGTAAGAGAGAAAAAGTGATAGGTTTTATAACACTACCTGGCTCAAAACTATACTCTATCATGCCTGCGTTTAAAGAGGGATAATCACTGTGTTTGATGTGTTTTGGTAAGAAACGATTGGAACTCGCGATTGCATATACATCTCCATTGTTTGAGTTCATTATTGAGAGCATTATCTGTTTTGCTTTAAGCTCACCTTTCATACTATCGAGCATTTTTTCTATTTTTATCTGCAAAGAAACAGGTATGGTAAGTTTTAAATTAAGTCCATCTATCTCCGCTTTTGTAAATGAGTCTTTGTTGAGGATGATGTAGGAGTTCACATCGCGTTTACCACGACTTGAACCATTTTGAGCAGCCCTAAGTTCTCCATCGAAGCGTTTTTCAAGTCCTTTGACCCCACTTACAGAAGTATACCCAGACTCTTCAAGTTTATGTGGATAGCCTATGATGGGTGTAAGAAGTTTACCATAAGGATACTCACGACTCTCTCCACTCTCTATTACACTCAGACCATGAACAGAACGCAGACCTGTTTTTGCATTTTTAAGCTCTAAAAAGACTTTAAATCGTCGAAGTTCGCGGGCGAGTTTTTTTAAGTAATGTGCCTGAATTTGTGAAATTTTATAACTCAGAACTACGACACCTTTTTTTTGAGAGAGTTTTTGTTTTATGACTTTAGTAGATATACCAGAGTAAATACTAAATAGTTGGATAAAGAGTTCTTTTTTCTCAGGATCAATATATCGAGTGTTTACTACTGCTTTATAGAGTTTTTTTGTAGTGGCAAGATGAAAACCATCAGCAGAGATGATGTCTCCTCGAATAGCACGAGAGCTTTCTTTGGCATAAATACTAGGCAAGTGACGAGATTTTACGACAGTCAGAAACATTACGGATAAAAAGATTATAAACCCTAAAGAGATTAGGGCATAAAGAAGGAGTATTTTTTTGCTTTTGTTACGATTTACCATAGAGGAATTATAGCTGAGTTCTACCTAATTCTTTATATGCATTGAGCGCTTTGTTTCGGATCTCAAGCATGAGTTTCATGTTAAGTTCGGCTTTACCGATGGCAATAGCTGCTTGATGCAAGTCTTTTACCTGACCAGTAGCGATGTCAGCAACTGCAACATCTTTTTCAAGTTGTAGTTCATTTATCTCAGTAAGTGCTGATTTTAAGTGCTTAGCAAACTGATCTCCACCAGGAGTTTGGACTTGTGACTTCTGTTTTAGTAAGTCAGCAGTGCCAAGACCAGAAATATTTCCTATGTTACTCATAATTGTCTACTCTCCTTTACTGCAATAGTGTTAAAGCACTATTTGCCATATCTTTTGAACTTTGAAACGCAGCAACATTTGCTTGGTAAGAACGTGTTGCTTCTACTAAATCGGCCATTTCTATAACAGGATTAATGTTAGGGTATGCAACATAACCATTTGTATCTGCATCAGGATGATTTGGCTCAAACTTCATCTTTGGTTTAGAATCATCTCGTGATATCTTATCAATTATTACACTCATTATAGCAGGATTTACTTTTTTACCAAAACTACCTTCATTAAGTGGGTCTTCGTATGAAGCACTTTTTGTCATGCCACTAAGTGCTTCGTTGAACTTATCGTTAAAGTTTATAGCACGAAAAACTACCTCTTTACGTCTGTATGGTCC
>JALSMC010000144.1 GCA_026987995.1 Sulfurimonas sp.
ACTATAACTAAAGACAACTGAGATATTTTCTTTTTTTACAAAATCACTTTTTAGTACTTCATTGATTAAGCTATTACTCATGGTTGCACTCGGCATACTCTCCACAAGGTCAATAAAACTATCTGCTATTTCTTGCATAAAATAAATCTTATATTGTGTAAAATACTCTTTAACAAGTGCTAAAATAAACATTACATTTGTTTTATCTTGGATGATATCAAGTGCTTGAGTTTTTTCATACTCTAACTGCTCACTTGCATACGAAACCCATTCATTTGCTATCTCACGAAAGAGTATGTTTACAATAAGTGAGAATTTGAAGCTATCTAAATCTTTCATATATAAAAAATTTAACTCTTCTTTTAGAAGCACCTGTATTATTCTTTTTGCTAAGATATCCATAACTTCTATTCTGTCACTATTGCAAGTTACATTGAGTATCTCTTTTTCAAATATTTTTTTATCGCTGAAGATAGACTTTATAAGTTCATTTTTTTCAGCATTAAACATAAAGAGCTACTTTAGTTTTGCGATAGTCTGTCCAAACTTCACATCCTCACCTGCGTTTACACTCACATCTAGCATATCTTTTTCACTGAGTATGATGATAGTGGAGCCCATCTCAAAACAACCAAAATCATCGCCTTTGTTTAAGTATAGGTCTTTAAACTCATAAGTTTGAGGTGCTGTTGCAATGGCGTTTGTTTGGATTAGAGGTTCAAAACTCACCTGCATGACACCAACATTTAGAGCACTCACAAGTATCATATAAAATCTTTTTCCATTACTTGCTTCACAAAGGATAACTACTCTCTCATTCTCTATAAAAAGATTGAGTCGTTTTTTAAGTGAGGGCATATTTACAGGATAAAATTTCCCCGGAACATGTACAGCTTTTAAAACTTTTAGGTTTGTAGGTATGTGATAACGATGATAATCTTTTGGAGAGAGGTAACAGTTTATAAAAGTACCATCATTTACTATGGCTTTTTCTGCATCACTAAATTCGCTCCCTATAAAATCAGCACACTTATAACGCATACCTTTTATCTGTAGGGCATAGTCATCAGTAATAGTTCCTGTCTCAGAGATAAGAGAGTCACATGGAGAGATAAAATCTTCACCCGCGAGTGAAAATGTTCTTGCCTCTGCAAAGTGTCTTGTAAAGAGTGCATTTAAACTCTTGTATGTACTTGGCTTATGAAACTCACTCATATCTAGTCCCATCAAGGAAACATATGTCTGATTTACTATGTTTTGAAACCAAGTAGGAAACTCTTTACTTGCAAACTTACCAAAGTTTTGTGAGATGAGTGATGTTATATGTCTTTTGTTCATTAAGTATGTATTCCTTAGTTTATTTTTCGCTTAGCTATTTCTTCTAGTAGTACTGTTGCATACGAACCTTTTGGAAGAGTGAAGTTAAGCTCATACTGTGCTTCAATTGGGTTAAATCGTCCCTCTATATCACTTGGATATATCCAAGCAAATCTACGTGCACCATCAGCATTTATCTCATCATCGAACTCTTTTTCTATAATACCAGCTTGATGTTCTGCAACTCTTACTTTTGTACCACATAAAAGTCCTGTAACAGTAATGTCATGCTCGTTAAAACGACTAAAGTCATTCTCAGTCTCTTCAAGCTCAAACAGTTTCCCTTTAGGGTAGTGTTCCATTAAGTCACCGCTCATTAGCTTAAAAGGGTGTGATTGTACTTTCATTTTTTTAAGTTCATCAAGTGGGATGTCAAGTTGTCCGGCAAGCTCTTTTGGCTCAAAACTACTCACAAGTGAGTTTATCTCAAGGCGTTTAGAGAGCCAAGTATTAAAAAGATACGATTGATAAGCATTAATAAGTAACTTTTTGACTCTAGGGTTACGCTCTCTTGCCTCACCTTTAGCAAGTTTCTCACCGAGAATATGGTTATCCCCATCATTTCCAAAACGCTGAAATCCAAAATAATTTGGCATCCCATTTTTACTAATATTTTTAAGTGCTTCATCAATTTTTGCAGCACTAGTAGGATTTACTTTTTTTACCTTTATGTAAAAACGATTCCCTTTTAAGTGCCCTATTCTTATTTTATTATTATGGTATGTTTTACTTATAACTTTAATACCCTCAAAGTTAAACCCTTCCATAGCCTCTTCATACTTTTTATGTAAAGAGATATACTGTTTTGTCATCGCATGCTTATCTTTAAGCCCAGCATAGCCTATTTCTCTATTCTTGATGCCAAGATAACGAGCAATTTGACCTACCATCTCATTTGTTGAGAGGTTTTTCTTTCTTACAAGGAGTATAAGGTGTTCACCCTCTCCTGAAAACTCATAAATTGGTAACTCTTCAACCACAAAATCACGGGGTGATTGTTTAAAGTGAAAATCTATACTTGCATGAGCAAGGGAGTAAAATCTATTCATTATATTATTATCCTTAAAAATGATGCGACTTGCATCTGTTTGTGTATTTGCTACGATTTACAAAAGCAAAGATAGTAAGTGGT
>JALSMC010000145.1 GCA_026987995.1 Sulfurimonas sp.
GAACACCTATAAAGCTCTTGCATATATGAAAAAAGATGATATGTCTGGAGCTCGTGTTGAGTTTAACCGAGCAATGGATAGACAACGTCGTGCTAAAATATTTTTTAGTGAGATGATTCAAAAAGAACAAGAGGCTATAAGAGATGAAGAGATTAAAAATCAAAAAGAGGGAAAAAATTTAAGTGTTTCTGATGCAACTACAAACTCAATATTAACACAAAATTATCCCTCTTTACACAACTATGAAGCTTATCCAGATTTTGTAAATCCCATGAGTACTTATCTTGCAGGTCTTTTTGCTTA
Source organism: Sulfurimonas sp. (assembly GCA_026987995.1). Taxonomy (GTDB): domain Bacteria; phylum Campylobacterota; class Campylobacteria; order Campylobacterales; family Sulfurimonadaceae; genus Sulfurimonas. Next base: position 304 of record JALSMC010000145.1, read on the forward strand.
CAGTGATGCTGACTCGAACAAGGCATATTCACTCTTGAAAGAGGCTCATGCAATGATGCCACAAAATAGTGATGTTAAAAAAGATTTTCACTCTGAGCCTAAAGAACCTACTGTATGGGTAATTTTTGAAAATGGACAAGCTCCTGTTTTGAAAGAGTGGAGAATTGACTTTCCTATATGGATTTTTACTGGAAGACTGAGTTATATCTCCGTAGCCCTTCCAAGACTTGTAGAAAGAGAACTAGCATTTAACTATCTTAAATTCCAAACAGATACTAACACTACATATAACACGAGTTATTTATGTAGTATGGAAAATGTCATAAAAACAGAATTTGAAAAAATATATCCAAGTATTGTAAGGCGAGCTATACTCTCCACTGCAACAAAGGCCGCTATTAATTATACTATCCAAGAACAGGCTAACAATAATGGATCAGGTTGGGCTGCGTTAGCAAGTGTAGCTTCTGCCATTTATCAGATAGCTTCAACACAAGCTGATACAAGAATGTGGACAACATTACCAAAAGAGTTTCATTTAGCACGATTTTCTAGACCTCAAAATGGAAAACTCTATATAAAAACACCAAATAACATACTTATAAAAAGTCTTGATTTACCCAAAAGGGATAAAATACTTATATATGTAAAAATTCCAACACCTTATGCAAAAGCATCTGTTTTGGTTATACCATTTTAAAGGAGATTAGATGAAGTTAACAATAAGTTTTATTTTCGCTTTAGTAGTACTGTTTAGTGGATGTGCAGATAAGTCATTTGTAAAAATAGTAGATAATAAAGTAGCAAAATATGTAGAAGTTGACGAAGTAAAAGAGCGTATTCGTGATGATGGTCTTATGGAAATACAGATAAATGCCCAAAATGAAACAGATGAGTATAAACTTTTTAAGTACCGTGTTGATTGGCAGGATAAAGATGGTTTTTTAATCCCTTCATTATCTTCAAAATGGGCAGATTTTCCAGCTCATAAAAATTCAAACTTTAAGATAAATGTTGTAGCTCCATCTCCAAAAGCTACAGCTTATCAAGTTTACCTAAGCGAATAAGGACAAAATATGAAAATAGCACTATTAACAGCTACAGCATTATCTCTAGTACTTTTGAGTGGATGTGCTGATAAAGTAAGCAGAATAGATGTACACAATGACAAAGGTGATCAAGTAATTGGTTTAGACTATAGAGACTTTCAAGAGGCAGCAAGTAAGGCTACTCAGTCAATGCTGCGTTCACCATCACTCACTAAACCAGGTGGAGGTAGATATATACTCGCGATATCTGACATCAAAAACGATACTATGCAGCATATAGATACGGACCAGCTAATTAAAAAAATTCGTATAGAATTACTTAATAGTGGGAAAGTTTATACAACTACTGCAGTTGGAACCAGTCAAGACAAAATGAATAAAGATGCAAGAGCATTAAGAGAAGATGATGAGTTTAGAAACTCTAGTGTTGCTAAAAAAGGAACTCTAGTAGCTCCAGATATGTCACTCTCAGGAAAGATACTTCAACGTAATATAAATATGGGTGATGGTAAAGTTCAAGTTGAGTACTACTTTATGCTTACTCTAACTGACTTGAGTAATGGATTTGCTACTTGGGAAGGTGAGACTATTATCGGTAAACGCGGAAGTGCAAAAGCTGTAGCTTGGTAAAACCAAGCTACTTTTTAATTTCTTTGAAGTTATCATAATAAAAATATTTACAATAGATATATAATATTCGTGGTGAGTGATAATTTATCCTAACGAGAAAATTATTGTATTCCACATGTTTATTGTAGTTTTAGCTAATGACCACATCTTTTTTCGCACAGTTTCCCATCATTATCTCCATCCATTTTTGTATTTGGACAGTTATCAATAAAAAACTTTGCTTCTGCACATGAACGCATTTGACTACAATGTTGACGACCATCACATTTGAATTTTGGCTGACTTTTAGCAAATAAGTGTTTATTAAAATCAAATTTTATCTCTTCAGCATAAACAGCTGTTGTGACTAATAAAATCAATGTAAGTAAAATCGTTTTCTTCATTTTCATAATCCTTGTTTGAATATACTATAACATTTATCTTGAGCCAATACTTTTCCAGCTAGGGTGAAGTATTGACTCCGAGGAGACTGTGAAATAACTAAATAACAACAGTCTCATAAATTACAAAAACCATA
>JALSMC010000146.1 GCA_026987995.1 Sulfurimonas sp.
AACTTTGAAAATTTTGACTGGATTGCAAACGAAAATGCTTATGATGATATAGTGCGTGTGCGTTCTGCCTACTTTCTCTATAAAAATGATACTTTTTTAGGTAGTGAAATTCCTTGGACTTTTAGTATTGGTCGTCGCCCATCAACTAATGGTCACCTTATTAACCTACGTGAAGATGATGGTGCTGCATCACCGATGGGACATACTATAAATGTTGAATTTGATGGTCTTAGTTCAAAATTTTCTCTTGAAGATGTCATTGGTGTTGAAGGTATGTATATTAAACTTTGTGCAGGTAGAGGTATGACGAATGCTGCACATAAATTTACATCTGCACCATATGCAGGTGATACTGCTGCGAATCCAGATATTGATTTAGCTGGATTAATATTTGTCCCTTATGATGATGGGCAATATGCTATTGGTACACAGTACTACTATGCAAGTAATCTTATAGATCAGCAGTTTGATGCTTCAGGAGTTCCTCAAGATGCCTTTGATACAGTTGGTGGGATGCATAGTGCAACTGCGAACTTTACGATGAATGGTATTGGGGATGAATGGAGTGACTATCTTGATGATACTTTCTTTTTTGTTAGTGGTGCAATGAGTGTAACCGATCCTAAGTCTGATCAAAGAATGCTTTATGGTGAAAGAAACAACCTTGGACAATTCACTGATCAACCTGGAGAATCAAAAACTGGTTACTCAGTTTGGGTCGGATTACAAATGCCGTCGATTATTACAGAAGATGGAAGATGGGGACTTGAGTGGAATCAAGGTTCACAGTACTGGAGAAGTATTACATATGCTGAAGATACAAATATAGGTTCAAAAATTGCCACTCGCGGTGATGCTTATGAAGTGTATTTTACTGAACCATTAATTGAAGATATTTTAACATTTCAAGTTCGTGCAACATATATAGACTATAAATACTCTGGAAGTAATGGATTTTTTGGAAGTACAACAGGAAACTCTCAAGAAATAACTTCTACTATGCCAAATGCATCTCAGTATGTAGACACAGCACAAGACATCCGTTTTTATCTACGTTACAGATATTAACAGTATCAAGCTCTTCTCTTAGAGAAGAACTTTAACTACTAATCTCTAAGCTTGTAAAGCTATAAGTTCTGCTTGAACTTTAGCTACATGCTCTTTAACTCTTACCTTCTCAAATACAGCTTTAACAACACCCTCTGGATTTATTATAAACGTACTACGAACTATTCCCATATACTCTTTTCCATAGTTTTTCTTCATCTGCCAAACGCCATACTCTTGCATCATATCAGTTGATTCATCACTCAGTAGTGTAATGCCAAGGTTTTGCTTTTCTATAAAGTTACGGTGCTTTTTAGTTGTGTCAGCACTCACCCCTAAAATGATAGCATCAAGATCACTAAAATCAGGTGCAGCCTCTGTAAACTCACATGCTTCAGTTGTACAACCTGGAGTATTATCTCTAGGGTAGAAGTAAAGAACTACCCACTTGCCTTTTAGGTCACGAGAACAAATCTCTATGTCATCTTGGTTTGGGAGACAAAACTCCGGTGCTTTTTCATCAATTTTAATCATTATATTTTTTTCCTTTAAAATTTTAATATACAAACAATAAGAGATATACCCAAATACCACTAAAAGAGGTAAAGACTATAGCTAAAAAAGATTTGAGTGCTAGAACTTTATGTGTACGGGATGCTCGTCCAGGTAAAGTCCCCTTTTTAAAACTAGAGTTACCATGAAAGATAGTGATACCCCAGTAAAAAAGCATAACAACCGCGATGAGGATATGCACGAGAAGAACTATGAGAGCATAAGTGTAAGGCACTCCACTCCCCTCCATAAATGCATCAAACCCACCACCAACACGAACACCAACTTCAAAATAGGCTACAACTACAAGTGCAACTACGAAAATGATATTTTGCAGTATCATATGTGTTTTAAACATATGTTTTTTTGCTAATATTATCGCTCCATATACAAGTACAGGGAGCAGTGCTACAAGAAGTGTTACAAAGTCCATAAAAAATGGTGCTTTTGTTCCTAAAAATCCAGCTTTAAACATATAATCCATTACTTAATCCTCTTTTTTTTTATGGCATAGTATACACCAACAATAATAACTAATCCAGCTAATACAAAAATAGTTATCTCTCGTAAGTATGTATTAATAAGCTCCTGATTTTCACCTATGAAGTACCCTAAAAGTGTAAGAACTAATGCCCAGAGTCCAGCACCTAAAGCTGTAAAAAGTGAAAACTGCACTAGATTCATACGAGCTAAACCAGCAGGAATGGAGATAAGTTGTCGAATACCTGGAATAAGTCTTCCTGTAAAAGTAGAAATATGCCCATGCTTTGTAAAAAATAGCTCCATTTTCACAAGAGCCTCTTCTTTTATAAAAAAGTACTTTCCATATTTTATAAGTATCTTTCGTCCAAGTGTAAGTGCAAGATAGTAGTTGATAAATGCCCCAACCATAGA
>JALSMC010000147.1 GCA_026987995.1 Sulfurimonas sp.
GGGTCCTTGCATGAAAAACACATAACGCTATGAAAAGACATACATAAGGACTCATCAATTGTTACTTGAGCTTGTACATTCTTTTTATTTTCTATCGTTAAAACACCAAACTCACATGCAGTTGCACATGCATCACAGAAGGTACACCCACTGTTTGTAAAACTAAGATAGGGTGTTTTATCTTCTGCTATAAAAATAATATTTTCTTCACAAACACTAGCACACTTTGCATCACAGTTTTTACACTCCTGCTCAAACAAAGATGATTCTTCGTTATATGGTGGTCTTATTACTAGTGGTAACTCTGGTTCAGGTGTTTTTTTAAAGCCTGAAACCAGAGAACTAAAGAGTTCTCTTCTTTGCATAGCTTAGTGCTTAGCTCCATCTAAATGCCCAGCAGCAGAATCAGAATTATCTAAATCTTGGGGTGTCATACGAGAGTCGACTCCAACCGTATCTAAATCATCTAACATAACCTCATCCCAACTAGACTTAAACTCTCCACCTTTTTTAGTGAAGTTAGCCTCAAAAAGGTTTTCTACACTTGGATTCCCTTGCGATTGAGGGGCATGACACTGTGAACAGTTATAACGAGCTTGGTTTAAATGTGTCAAGCGTTTAATATCAGTCTCATTTTTTGTATTGTCTACAGTCTTTTTAAACTTTACTCCATCACAAGTATGACGAGGTCTCATATCTAAAAAGTGAGAAGGTGGTATCGGTGTTGCACCCATTGCATGAGCAATATCTGGAGCATGGCAACTCACACAAGCATTATTTTCTCTTGTAATAGGCAAAAAATCTGTTACATCATGAGGAATCATAGGCGGAGCATCTTGAAATGCTCTTTTTATTTTTGTACTCGTTCCTGCTTGAGCACTTCTATACTCTGTCTTCTCAGAAATAGTATCATCTTCTTGGTATATATCTGTCTTTCTTAATCCAAGTGATTCTTCAGAGATTGATGCTACAGCTTTTTCTTCTTTTACTACTTTTGCTGGTTTTGCCCCATCTCCACATCCGATAAACACTAATGCAATCGTTGCTAAACCTAATGTTACTTTATTTACTACTTTCATCTCTTGCTCCTATTTTATATAATTTCGTATTGAAAAATTTAATGCATCATCTTCACATACTTCAATACATCTCGCACAATTTGTACATGCACCCATTTTTACCATCTCTGAGGATTTTCCTATCATAAAAAGAACCTCTTTTTCAGGACAAACAACTTTGCATTCCATACATTCTGTACATTTTTCTGCATCATGTTCTACTCTAAGAAGAGAGTATCTTCCTATGAGTGAGTAAAAACCTCCAAGTGGACATACATATCCACACCATCCATTTTCGTGCACTAAAAGGTCAAAGAAAAATATGATTAAGACTACTGCAAAACCAAATCCCATACCAAATACTAAACCTCTATGTAAAATAGAGATTGGACTGACCAATTCAAATGCTGTTAAACCCATCAAAAACGATAAAACTAAGCTTAATCCTAAGACCCAGTAACGAATATTTCTACTCATATATACCCGTTTTTGAATTGCTGATATTCCCAGTTTTCGTCGTAATAGATTTGCTGCATCTGTTACTATATTCATAGGACACACCCATGAGCAGAACATTCTTCCACCTAAAAGTCCATAAAATATAGTAATTATCAATGCTCCTATAAAAACATCCATCGTAATGATAGAACCAGCAAAAAACATCTGCATCATTGCAAAAGGATCACTCAAAGGGATACTTCCAAATAGTACAGATGAACTTAAATTACCTTCTAACATTTTCACACCATATACATGTGCAAGTATATAAAGAGTGATAATTCCAACTTGTGTTATTCTTCTGCTTATTAAGTATCTCATTCAAACAGTCCTGAGTCATCATTTAAGCTATCAATTGCACTTTTTTTACTTATCTCTGTTTGAGTTATTTGAGCTTTAGCATTTGCAACTCTCTTTTGGTCTTGCTTATCCCAACCTTTTACATAGTGATCACCAGCTCTTCCCATAACAACTTCCCTAGGTAAAATAGTGATAGATGCTTTTTCAGTTATACAAGCATGTTCACACATACCACAGCCAGTACATATATCTGGTACCACTACTGGTTTTAAAAATGCATGCTTCCCGGTTCTTTCATTTCTTCCATACTCTAAAACTATAGCTTCATCGAGTAAAGGACAGGCTCTGTAACATGCATCACACTGTATTCCCCAGAATGCTACACAAGCAGAAGAATCTACAACCGCAACACCCATCTGGGCAAGATTTATATCAAGTACCCCATCACTACTTACACTTGACTCATCTAGGGCACCTGTAGGGCATACTGGAACACAAGGAATATCTTCACACATATAGCATGGTATTTCCCTTGCATTAAAGAATGGTGTTCCCATAGGTTTTTTATCACCAGGTGCTGCAAGTTTTAGTGTATCGTAAGGACAAGCTGAAACACACAAGCCACACTTAAT
>JALSMC010000148.1 GCA_026987995.1 Sulfurimonas sp.
ATCGGTATTGGTAACATTATGTTCCACGATGAGGGGCTAGGTGCTTACCTAGTCAAATACATTGAAGAAAATTATATTATTCCAGAAAATTTAACAGTTGTTGAAGGTGGGACATTAGGCTTTACTCTAATGACTTATTATCAAGAATATGACAAGGTAATTGTTGTTGGAACTGGTTCTTCTGAAGGTGAAGTTGGTACTATATCCTCTGAGAATGCAGAACAGATCATGAGTCACGAAAGTGGTATACGAAAAACAGCCAATGAAGTAGAAATTACAATGATGGTTGAAATTTGCTCCTTTCATGAAGATATGGGAGAAGTACAGCTTATCACTATGGTACCTCAGGACATTATAGATGTAAAAAATGGCATGACAAAAGAAGCTCTTGCTTGCATGCCAAATTTAGTGAATGAAACTTTAAATGAATTATCGAACAGCGGTATAAAACTTCAACGAAAAGAAGCAAAAGAAGTTACTTTTGAAGAAATCATAGAAGCTTTTGCTAACCCTAAGATAGAAGACTTTCAATAGATTATTACTTTTACAGGATGTATAGGATAATCTATATATCCTGTTAAATATTGCTTAGTTTACAGTCAGACGATATATTTCTGGTTGTGCAGTAAACAATTATAAGGATATAGTATGTATTTTATTTTTGAGATTGAGTTCTCATCGGGGAAAAATTATTTGGCTAATCTTATTCGTGCATATGCAAAGCAAGAGAAGATGGAAGTAGATGTTATTCAAAGTCAAGAAAAAATTGTTATGATCTTTAAACAGAATGACGAACAATTAGAAAGTTTTACATTAGGCTTGGACTCAATACTTCCAGCCTCTTTATTTTTGGGTAAAAGTAAACACTATATTGCTGAAGAAAAACCAGCACTTATGCCTGTAGAAAAAACAAATCTTCCTCTTAATATTGCACCCTGCCCAAGCTGTCAAAAAGAGATGTTTGATGTAAGCTCACGTCGTTATTTTTATCCATTTACTTCATGTAATAATTGTGGTTCACAGCACCCCTTTCTGACTAAATATCCTTATATACGTGAAAATACTACTATGAAATTTTTAGTGCCATGTAAAGCATGTGAAGAGGAAAGAGAACATAATGCTTTACGTAAAGATTATCCACTCATATCTTGTATAGAGTGTGGTATAGGGCTGCGTATGCTTGACAGAGAAACTGAACACATGGCTCTAAATAAAGGTGATTATCGTAAGCTTTTTAAAGCCGCAGCGGGGGCTATAGCCTCTGGGAAAACACTGCTTATGAAAACTACAAATGGTTATAGAAAGTTTTTTAATCCCAATAGAGACTTAGATGCGATTAAAAATATTGACTTTACAGTAAATACACTAGAGACTGGTCTAGCAAAAGTTCCTTATACATTTGGAGAATCAACTGAAGATAACATAGCACTTTCAACACTTCTTATGGCAAGTGCTGCAGGATTTAATGAACACTTGATGATGGTAGAACAAGAGTTCAATGCATTGCTTAGTATAGAACGTCCACTGCTTAGGGTTGCGACTAAAAGTGATGCACTTAAAAATCTGTATGGCTCTTCTGTTTTAGTGAAATACCCTGATGATGGTATGACTATGCTTTTAGCAGGAGAACTTGTAAAACATGGTTTAGAATATGTTTCATATTTAGAGTGTGACAGTACAGAAGAAGCAGATTTTTTAGTTGATTTTGATATGCCTATCACGTCACAAAAAGATATGAAGCTATTTATCAATCAAGATGCTAAACTTTTTGTCTCAGGTGAACGCATACTCTATCCTACTACTGTTCAAGGGTCTAATAATAGAGTAGCAGTTGCTCATGATTTAGCTTGTGTAGAAGTGGATGGAAAAAGAATCATAGACTCTTTAGAAGTATTTGACAAGGTAGATACGAATGAGATACTTGTACTAGAAAATGAAGACTTTGAAAGTGGACATTCAAATGAACAAAGGTTTGAACAGCACTCAGCTTCAATGATGTCAGTACTAGCTGAGCATTATAAAGTAGGACAAAAAGCTATCGGTGTGCATTTTGACGGTACATTAAACTTTTTATATTACAACGGTAAGCAAGTGATTAATGCGGTGCCGGCAAACCCATTTGAGTCTGATAACCTTTGGGAGAAAATAAGTACACTAAGAGAAGGTTCAGACAGGTTAGTGGGTAACTACAAAAAAGCATACCCTCAAACTTGGGAACGCCTAGATAATCTTGAGGGAGATATGGACATCTTTGAAGTGACTGCCATTACTTTAGGACTTGCAGATGAAAGTTTTGAAGGAATCTCGGCAGAGGCACTTAGCTTTTTAGGTAAGGGTGGTCTACAAATAGACACGAGAGTTAAAGACAACCGTTTTGACAACTACGCCTTTTTAACTTCTATTATGTCGTATCAACTTGGAGATGTAGAAAACAACTTTATGTGTTACAGCATTTATGAGTCGTTTGG
>JALSMC010000149.1 GCA_026987995.1 Sulfurimonas sp.
ATCTCACAAAAAAAAATAACCAGTACAAATTTAACTCAAAATACCGTGCAGGAACTTTAGGTCTTGTTCAAAAAGAGACTGCCTACTTAAATGTCATCGGTGAAAATATCCGTGACCTATATATAGAAGACTTAGGAGTAGCGACTGAGGGTGACCTCATCATCGCAAAACGCCTCCTAGGTAAACGCGGTACACCCTCAGCTACTATTGCAGAGATAGTTGGACGTGAGCAGAGTTATAGTATCGCTTATATCATTTTTAAAAACAATCATAAAGCTCTTGTTGATTTAAAAACCGACTTTCCTATTGGAGCGGAACTTACACCTGAGGAGTTAGAGACTTATAAAACTGGAGATGTTTTTAAAGTCGATAACCAAGAAAACAAAGTTTTAGAATGCCTTGGAAATATAAGTGACCCTTTAGTAGATGAAAAAATAGTCCTTGCACAGTTTAACAAACATGATGAGTTTGATGAAGAAGTACTTAAAATCGCTAAGTCATTTAAGCCTGTAAAAGCATCAGAGCATCCTACTCGTAAAGATTTAAGAGAGTTAGATTTTTCTACCATTGACCCTGTTACTGCAAAAGATTATGATGATGCAATCTGTTGGGATGATGAAAACTCTACACTTTATGTAGCCATCGCTGATGTAAGTGCTTACATCAAACCTTTTGGTGCCTTAGATAACGAAGCGATTTATAGAAGTTTTTCTATCTACTTACCGCATCGTTCTATCCCTATGTTACCTCGCCAACTCTCTGAGACACTTTGCTCTTTGCAACCTCATGTAGATAGACTCGCCTTTGTTTTTGAGATGAAGTTAAATCTTCAAACATTAGAAGTTGCGTCATCAAAGGTATATGAAGCGCTTATCCATTCTAAACGCCGCTTTAATTATGAAGAGATAGATAAGTTCTTTGAGGGAAAACTCCAAGCTCAAAACGAAGATGAAGAGAGAATCTTTGACTCACTCACAAAATTGCGCCAAGTGACTGATATGCTCAAAATCAAGCGACTCAAAGTAGGTTATGACTTCCGTTCAACTGAAATAGATATGACGATAGATGAAAAATCAAACCTTGTGTCAACTCATGAAGCAGAAGAAACGCCATCACATGCTCTCATAGAGGACTGTATGTTACTTGCAAACAAAGAAGCAGCCGCTCAGTTTGAACGGGGAATATTTAGAATCCATGAGCCACCTTCTCAAAATAAGCTACAGATACTCTACCAAGAGCTAGCGGGAATCGGAATGCAGATAGAGATTAAAAACTCTACGAAAGAGACTATTACCAATATTCAAAAACAAGCACGTGAAATGGGGTTTGAATCTGAAGTCGATACACTCATCATCCAGTCACAGATGCAAGCGAGATATGCACCTCTAAACTCGGGACACTTTGGTTTAGGATTTGAGCAGTACACACACTTTACATCTCCTATTCGTAGATACTCTGACCTAATTGTGCATCGTTTACTAAAAGCTATAAATGCAGGCGATACAGAAGAAGGTTCTTATGTGCTTCGTAACATAGAAGCCCTTGCTATGACCATCAGTGAAAAAGAGCGCGAATCGAGTAAAATAGAAAATGAATTTATGGCTAGAAAATATGCACGATGGGCGAATGAGAACTTAGGTAAAGAGTTCAAAGCTCGTATAACAGCGACAGAAGTTGAAGTAAAAGCAGAGATTCACGACACTATCTCAGGTGCTCGTGTACTTATCACTTCCAACGGAGATATTGCACTTTTTGAAGATGTTATCATTAGGCTTGAGACTGTAGATATAGCTCGTGCAAAGATTTCTGCCATCGTTGTTGGCAAAGTTGACAGCTAAGGATGTATAAGAATGAACTTGATTCTGCTATACGAAGTGGAAGTATAAGTAACTCTTTTGTCTTTTTTGGAGAGAGTCATTTTCTTGTAGATATGTACACTAAAATGCTCACAAACATAGAAGATGCAAACCTCATAAACTTCTACCATAACGAGTATGACTTTAACTCTGCAAAAGCGCACCTTTCACAAGGTTCGCTTTTTGGAGATAGAAATATACTCATCATAAAAAGTGAAAAAAAAGTACCAAAAAAAGAGTTAGATATTCTTTTAGGATACTGTGAAAAAAATCCTGACAATATTTTTGTGTATGCCTACTACGGAAGTGACCACAAAACATATAACAATAAAAAAGCCTTCGCTAAAACAAAAGCTATGGCTGTACGCTTTTTCCACCCTAAAGATTATGAAGCACAAAACATTGTCCTCCAAGTGGCACAAGAAAAAAATGTAAACATTGACAAGTTTACAGTGGCACACCTCCTACAAATTCATAACAATGATGTGGCACTTTCTTGTAACGAAATAGAAAAATTTCGTGTTTTTGATAGACCTATCACTACAAAAGATGTAGATTCACTTGTTTTTGGTTTAGCTGAAGTCAATCTCGATGATTTTATAAAAAAGTT
>JALSMC010000150.1 GCA_026987995.1 Sulfurimonas sp.
CCTCCTTAATAAGTCAGGATATAACAGGCGTATAAATATGCAACCCTTTAGACCTCTTCATGTGATCTAAGACAAAAGCCCAACACTCTTTATAGCTTTTCGGAACTGCAAAAGCGACCCATGTCTTGTTTTTTTATGATAATGTTATATTTTTTCATCTTGTTTCCCTTTTAGTTGTTTAGATATACTGTTACAGTTATTAACCATAAAGTCTAGTGTTCGTATGATTTGATATTCATATTTAGTCATTTTAAACGGTTCTTCTCCGTGTAGCCTTTTATACCCTTCTACATCCTGTGCATCCCAGCAATGGTCAGCACAAAATCCAAAAAACCAATAATCATCATATTTAGGGTCTTTAGCTGGATAATTTTTTAACCCACCATTATTGAATTGAGTACTTGAAAAGTCTAGCGTCCCATGGCACTTAATATTATCTAAGTACCTACAATCTTTTTTGTATAGCTTATGTGTAGGCGGAACACCTACATAGGCAACTCTACATCCGAACTGATTAAACCTCACAACAGCTGGATACCCTTCATCTGTTATCCAAAATTTCTCAATTAAATCTTTCATTTGTTTCCTCACTTAATTTTTATCTATGTTTTAAGAGGGTGGTCGCTCCATCCTCTTTACTGTTATCTTTGCATACTCTTAATACTTGTTTCTAAACTCTCTAGCAACATCTTTTTTGCAGTCTCACAAAGAGAGTCTATGATAACTAGTGCGTCTTTTCTAAGCGACCCCTCAAGCACGCTTAAGTCAACTGTAGGGGTCTTCTTTTTTTCTGATACATATATGGTTATGTTCTCTTTCATCACGCTACCTTTATGCTAACTTGGATTTCGTTAACAGTTTTCAGTACCTCGTCAAGTTTGTACTTTGGTAGGTCTTTATAACTTGCTACTTCGTACTTTTCTTTTACTGCTCCGTGTATTTGTGCATAGAGTGAGCCTTTTGAAACATTTGGGAACCTATGTACTAGTTCTTCTACTTTTGCGTGTACTGTCTTGATGTATCTATGACAGCCTACGCTATCTAATGCTGATGTGTCTTTTAGCTCTTGCAAATCATCTTTAACTTCATTGATGCCGTTTGTAAAGTTTTGGGTGAGGTTTTGCTCCATCTCTATAAAACTGTTTGCCATTTGTGCTATGGCTTGCATTGTGAAGTTTTTTGGGTTTGGGATAGATTGTTGTTGTTTTAAATTTTGTTCTAACTCTTCAAGTCTTTTTATTATTTTAAACCTTATGTTAGCATCATATCCACTTACAACTAACAACGCTTCTGTTTTTGGTAATTTGTAACATTTATACTCTTGTTTATTTTGTGGGTGTGTATAAGTTGCTTCAAATTTACTTGCTCCATTCTCGCCGTATATTTGGTCTAATTGAGTTTTAATATCTCTCAGTACATGTTTATGGTCTTTGCCTGTAATTTCTGCAATGTAGAGGCTACTTACCTCAACCTTGCGTGATATAATGTTGCTCATCTTGTCTCCTTTGTTTTTTATTCATTTCTGAATGTATTATTGAAATTATACATCATTATTGAATGAATGTCAAGCATTATTGTATATTTTTGAATTTATTTTAATTATTTATAATCGAAAATGAATATTTTTATCTTTTTTGAGGGGCTGCCCAAATTTGGGCATACCTTTATAGAGTGTTTATCAGGTCTCTTGCTTTGCGGATTGTATCAAGTTTAGTTTTTAGGTTTCTATTTTCTGTCATTAGTTGTAATGCCATTTTTGCCATTTTAGGTATATCTCCATTTGCCCACCTTGCAACAGTAGGTTGTGGCACATCTAACATATCTCCCAACTCCTTCTGAGTTATCCCTAACTCTCTACATGTAGCCTTTACTATGTTTTCATCTTTCATTGATTTCCTTTCTGTTATCATACCATGCTTAACTTTTCAAACGAGCGACACGGTGTCACTCAGCACAATTTTATGCCCAGTCAAAACTCTCTATTGTTGGCTTTATAGGGAGTTTTACATTATAACAATAATTAGTGGGTGTGAGGTTTCTTTTTGTCGAATTTTCCCATTAGCAAGACTGTTGCAGTAACTGCAAAAACAAATACTACTAATGATATAAGCGTTTGAGTGTCCATCTATTCTCCTTTTTTTATGAGATATGCACCGATTGCAAAAGCAATGAACGATATGCCAAGTGCAACTAAACTAATATCGCCACCTTTTACAAGAGGGGTTATAACTGCTACACCTAAAGTTATCTTGGAAATATCATATAGATACTTGCCAGTTTCTGTATAAACTTTTTTCATATTTGATTATATCACAAAAAACTAAACTTTTTACTATGTTTTCATCTTTCATCGCTTATCCTATTAGTTTTGACATAACCACACCAAGAGTTCCAGCCCACACTTGTGAGTCGCTTAGTATCTTGGTGACTTTTTCGTATATTTTTATAGTTTTACTAT
>JALSMC010000151.1 GCA_026987995.1 Sulfurimonas sp.
TCTTTATCCATCCCAAACTGAAAGTACTCAAAAGGGTTTTTCACACCAAAACCTAAAAGTTTTTCAATGTAAGCTAGGTTGGAGAGTGTCTCTTTTTTGAGAGCCTTATGTTTTCCTACCGTATCAAGTGTTTCGTTGGCGTTTGATAGCATCTCATCTATGAGTGCAAGTGCTGTTGAGACATTCATATCATCACTGAGTGCTTCTAAGAGTTTTGTTTGGAACTCAGTTGTATCGGAGTTTTGTGCTAACCCAAAGAGTCGTTTTTTAAGTCTATATATCTTGTCTAAACGCTTCTTAGCGATGCCTAAATCTTCAGTATTAAAGTTAAAGTTACTTCTGTAGTGAGTGCTTAAAAGATAAAAACGCAGAACTTCACCATCATACTCTTTGAGTGCATCTTTTAAGAAAAAGCTATTACCTAAGGATTTAGACATCTTCTCACCATTAATATTTACAAATCCATTATGCATCCAGTAGTTAGCCAACTCATGATTAGAAGAGCATCGCGTTTGTGCTGCTTCGTTTTCATGGTGTGGAAAAAGTAAGTCTGCTCCTCCACCGTGAATATCAACTGCAAATGCAGTATTGGGTTTTGCTAAATGTTTTTCTATCATAGCAGAACACTCTAAGTGCCACCCTGGACGACCAGGTCCAAAGGGAGACTCATATGTCAGACTTCCATCTTTTACAGACTTCCACATAGCAAAGTCAGCGGGATTTTTTTTCATACTTGAAGACTCAACTCTCTCTTGTCTATCTTCATCATCTTGAACACGAGAAGAGAGTGTTAGGTAGGCACTATCGCTAGCAGTATCAAAGTAAACATCTCCATCTTTTGTAGTGTAGGCATGACCTTTATCTATAAGTAGCTGCATCATCTCAAACATGGCGTTTAAAGACTCTGTAGCCTTAGGCTCGATGTCAGGACGACTCACCCCGATAGCAGACATCTCAGTATGAAATGCAGCCGTATAGTAGTCCGTTATCTCTTTTATATCTTTGTTTTGGGCTATAGCTTTTTTGATTATTTTATCATCTATATCTGTAATGTTTCTTGCATAAGTCACATCTAAACCATTTGCTGTCAAAACGCGAGTAAGCAGGTCAAATACAAGAGCTGATTTTGCATGACCTAAGTGAGCATCATCATACACTGTTGGACCACAGACATAAAGAGAGACTTTACCTTCTTCAAGTGGGATAAACTCGCGTTTAGTTTTTTGTACTGAATCGTAAATTGTCATTTTTCTTGTTTCCTTTTGCTAGTTTATGATTTGACATAAAGAGTTTTGAACTGTTTGCAGTTCCTCTGATGAGAGTTTACTTAACTTCTCTTTGACTCTAGTTTTTGAGAGTGCACGAATCTCATAAATACAAGCATCACTATTTTGCTCGAGTTTGTCGCGTTTAGGGATGTGGAATCTATATGGAAGAGCATCTTGCTCTATTACACTTGAAAGCGGTATAACGATTACAGTATCGAGTATCTCAATCTCATCATCTGCACTCATGATGATAGCAGGTCGAAGTTTACCCATTTCACCGCCTTTAGCAGGGTTGAAATTTACAAGACAAATATCTCCTCTACTCCAGTCCATCATTAATAGCTCCCTCACCAATAGGGTCGAGTCTATCCGCCTCTGCAACTCGTTTGAGTTTTGCAATTTTACGTTTATGTTCTAACTCTAAAGTAAACTTCTCAAACTCTTCTTTTAAAGACTTAGGCACAAAGTAACCTATCTCCTCTTTTTTACGACCATTTACAATACTGACAATGTCGTCAATATCAAAAAAACTTGCACTATTTCGCAGGTCTGCTAATGTAATACTATGCATACTAATCCTTCTTACATTTCAATTTGTAAGACTATTATAACATATGTATAATTAGTTTTCATTTATGGTACAATCTTATGAATATAATTGAATCTTTAGATAATCTTCACAACTGTTTTTTATAATGTGCTTATCTTAAAAAACACAAGGATATATTTCATGAAAATAGTTAGATCAGTTCTTTTCGCAGCAGTTTTAGCCTCAGTCTCATTCGCACAGTCGGATGTTTATCTAACAAACAACTCTAATCTTCCAGATTTGAAGATGCCAGAGAATAACTTAGCATTTAAAGAGATTGAAGGGTATCAAAACTATAAAATTATAGCAACGCATTTTAGAACAGACAAAAATGAGATAAGATACATCTTAGCAAACCCATTGGCATATAATGCACTGAGAAATCATGAAAAAATAATGCCAGAGGGAAGTAAGGTCGTTAAAATCGGTTGGAGTGTGAAAAAGATGCCAAAATGGCCAGGAGCACTCGAAGCAGATAAAATTCAAAGGGTTGAATATATGATAAAGAACAGAGCCACTTGCAGATTACAAAAAACAACCTACAATTTAAGCTAAATTAAATTTTAAAAAAAGCCTTTCATATCCCATAAATGTTAT
>JALSMC010000152.1 GCA_026987995.1 Sulfurimonas sp.
GTTAAGTATCTTGTGTCTATTTCACAGATTCCCATCACATTATGCTTAGTCAAAAATGCAGATAATGACTCCTCTGCTCTAAAGTTTGAATATCGTTCTTGATACTTACGAACAATCATCCCTTTAGCATGTGCCGTATTGCTTTCCATGTCTTGTTTATTTACACCTACATTTCCTATCTCAGGCATTGTAAATGTAACAAACTGCCCAGCATATGAAGGGTCACTCATAATCTCTTGATAGCCAGTTAAGGAAGTGTTAAACACTATCTCACCTACAAGAGTAGTATCTGCACCAAAGCTTTTTGCTTGTAAAAATGTTCCATTCTCAAGATAGATATATACTTTTTTTAATGCTTCACTCATTGTAACTACTCCATGCCTCGCTTCGTCATCTCTTCGTGGTAAAGTTTTTCGTGTAATATATCAAACTCATCAGTCCCAGGAATATATCTTTTTTTATAAGAACGTATCTTATCCATAACAGCATCTTCTATTTCTGATGAATCTGCAATAAAACCGGTAATTGCATTATAAATAATGTTCTTAATACGGTTCTCTGTAACATCAAAATGAATAAGATCTTCTTCGTATAATTCATCAAGAATCTTATGACTAATGTCTGAAAAACGCTCTTCATAGTTTAAAATAACACCAAACTCAGGAGCAAGTTTTTTCTTAATCATAAAGAAAAGTTGACGTTCATCAACAAGCTGAAATTCAATCTCTTCTTCATTCTCTTCGCAAATAAGGTCTACCTTATCTTCTAAAGCCATCTCTTGTTTTACATTTTCTTCAAGAATTTTTACAGCTTCATTTGCTACAGGTTCTAAACCCTTAGTCATTGTAACAACACCGCTCTTATTTAATTCAATTGCAATTTTACTAGATATATGAGGAATAGTTTTGAGTGATATTTTCATGAGTTAAGGACCCTACTTATTTATTAAATTTGAACATTTTACTATAAGTAAGGTAAAAATCTTATTAGAGGACTATTATTTGCTTAGAAGTTGTGTTAATTCTGAAGCTTTTTTAGCATCCATCTTTGTTAAAATTTTACCTACAACTTTTGGTTTGAGTGATTGTAAAATAAGCATAGCATCTTTTGCATCCATATCTGAGAGAATTCCTGAAGCAGCTGCTGGTTTCATCTTTGAAAAAGTTTGTGCTATTTTACTCATTTTTATACTTTTAAGCTCTTTTAGTGCTGCTTCATTTCTCTGCATCATCTTTTTAATATTATTCTCTTTTTGTGTTACCTCAAGCAATTTTGCATCAACTTCTTCTTCTTTTATAGAGAGCTTTGCTCCCTTTTGTTTAAGAAGTTCTTCTGTTGCAACTTTGAGGGCACTTAGTGCTTGTTTTTGTTCATCTATTCGTTCTAACTCAACGAGGAGTTCATTTTTTCGCTCTTTAAAAATCTCTGTACACTCAAAAAGCCTATCGCTTGTTTGCATTGAGAAAAGTGATGTTGTGAGTAGTGCTATGAGTAGTAATAGTTTCAAATAGTTTCCTTTTGAGTTGTACTCTTTTTATAAGTCATAAGAGCTATTTCATCTAAATCTTTCGCTTCTTCGCGTTTACGCTTCGCTAGTATCTCTTTTATCTCTTCAAGTTCAAGATAATTAAATTTTTCATATTCTATCATATCAAGTTTTAACTTTTCTTGTGCATTTTTTATTTCATTTCTTGCAAATTTAGTCCACTCTTGGTTGTGCCCAATTATAGCTCTTTGTGAGTCTAATAGTGTTCGAGCAGATAAAAAATCTGAAATCTGTCCAGTAGTAGGGGTATCGATATTTTTAAGTTCATTGAGTGAAAGTTCTAGTGCAACTAGGGCACTATTTAAGTTAGCATTTGCAGTTTGAAGTACACGCTCACTTTTTTGCATAATATTTTTTTTAACATTTACAAGTGAAGTGTATCGTGTCTTCATAATTTTAAACCTTTAAAGGATTATTGTATCATCTCTCTCTGGTGATGTAGAGATTATTCCAACTTTTGTTTTACTAATCTCTTCTATAGTTTTTACAAAGTCTTGTGCATCTTTAGGAAGTGCATCAAAAGTTCTAGCACCTACAGAGTTATTCCAACCTTTAAAAGTTTTGTAAATAGGCTTAACATCATCAAGGTTTGATGGCATATAATCTATCTCTTTGCCCTCATACTCATAAGCAACACAAAGTTTAACCTCATCAAATCCATCAAGAACATCAAGTTTCATCAATGCAAGTTCATCACAACCATTGAGTCTAGCTGCATGACGAGTAGCAACAGCGTCAAACCAACCACATCTTCTAGCGCGTCCAGTTGTAGTACCAAACTCATGACCTTGCTCACCTAAACGCTTACCATCTTCACCGAAGTCTTCAGAGGGGAAAGGTCCATTACCAACACGAGTACAGTACGCTTTAACGATACCTATAACTTTACCG
>JALSMC010000153.1 GCA_026987995.1 Sulfurimonas sp.
CAACCATATTATTTTCAGATATATCGACAACATGAAGCTTTTTAGGCTGGCGTTTAAATATCTCTTTTACAACTGCTTGACCTATTGAGCCTGCTCCACCAATTACTAAAAATGTTGAATATGAAACTATTTTTTTTAGTTCATCATTTTTATTTTGGATATCATCTGTAAATAACTCTTTTGTTCTACCAATTAAATTTAATATATGATTCATATTAATTCAAAACTCCACAAAAATCAAGAGTAGTTTCTATATTAAGACTTTTAAACTCTTTATGTGCAACTAAAAAAGTAACTATATCAGCTTCTTCTATCGCTTTTTCATAATTCACTATTTCTATCTCTTTATAACTCTCTATGTTTGGCTCAACTGCTAAAATATTTAAACCATCAGCTATAAGTCTTTTAGTTATGTAGAGTGCTGGGGATTCTCTTAAGTCATCTATGTTTGGCTTAAACGCCAGTCCCATACATGCTACTTTAGCTTTTCTACCATTCTCCGCTTCAAACTTTAGAGCTGCGTTTTTTATCTTCTCTATCGACCATTCAGTTTTGTAACTGTTTACTTCTCTTGCAGTTCTGATGATATTCGCTTCGACATTTGCCTCTTTTGCTGCATGTACTATGAACCAAGGGTCAACTGCTATACAGTGGCCACCTACACCAGCACCGGGTTGAAGTACATTTACTCTCGGGTGTCTGTTTGTAAGTTTTATGAGTTCCCATACATCTATGTCGAATTTGTCACAAAGCATACTGAGTTCATTTGCAAACGCTATGTTTGTATCTCTAAAAGAGTTTTCAGTAAGTTTTGCCATCTCTGCTGTTCTTGCATCTGTACTCAGTACTTCGCCACTTACAAATGTTTTGTAAAATTCTACTGTTTTAGCAGTAGCCTCCGGAGTTGTTCCACCTACTATACGGTCGTTTTCTACAAGTTCTCTCATAATCTGACCAGGGAGGACTCTCTCAGGACAGTGTGCTATGAAGAGTTTTGAAGTATCAACACCATTTTCTGCTAAAACTTCTTCTACTTTGTCTGTAGTTCCTACTGGAGATGTTGACTCTAGTATGACTATGTCTCCCTTTTTTACATAAGGAGCTATCGCTTTTGTAGCACTCACTATGTAATCTATGTTAGGAATGAAACCATCATGAAAAGGAGTAGGAACCGCTAGTATAAACACATCTGCTTGAGTGGCTTTCAGGTCAGCTTTTAGTTTACCACTACTTACTGCAGCTTTAACAAAAGTATCTAGCTCTGGTTCCACGATGTGAATCTCTCCACGGTTGATAATATCTACAGTACTTTGCACTACATCTACACCATGTACTTCATAGCCTCGATTAGCTAGCAATGCTGCTGTTGGTAAACCAATATATCCTAAACCTATTACACATATCTTTTTTTTATTCAATTTCATATTCCTTAAATTTCAAATTATCTATATATCTAAAGTCTTTTAAATTATATGTCATAAGAGGTAAGTCGTAAACTAGACAAGTTGATGCAATGATTGAATCATATATACTCATACCATGTGATAAATTATATTTTTCTATTAATATATCTGCTAATTTTAAAATAGATTGATCGATGTCTAGCAAGTTAATTTTCGATAATATTCTGTTAATCTTTTTTAACTCTCTTTTATTTAAAGCACCAACCTTGAATTCTAATTTGACTATTGAGTTTATGCAATAATTATTTTTAAAATTTAACTTGATTTTATCTTTCGAGTAATCAATCAACATACAAGTATCTAAAAATATCATTAAAATCTTTCTCTTCTTAAATTATGAATATATAATGCACTATCTTCTACATGTGCGTAAGGTCTAACATCATCTAAATTTTCACCATCATCTTTATATTCTATTTTTTGTAAATGAATCATAGGATTTTTTTTTGTATATTTCAATACATCTTCTTTTTCTTTAGATTCTACAAAGTATTTAATTGCTTCAGCAACAACTTCTTCCATACTTTGTTTTTTACCTTTCAAATACTTAGAAAATTGATTTTCTATTTCAGGATTATTTATTTTTATTGCTAACATTTAATTTCCTTTATGAATTTTACTATTTTTTCACAAGCCTTACCATCACCATAAGGGTTATGGGCTTTACTCATTTTTTCATATGAAATTATATCATTTATTAACTTTTGTGCTTCTTTTATTATCAATACTTTATTTGTTCCCACTAGCTTAACCGTACCAGCTTCAAGTGCTTCTGGTCGTTCAGTAGTATCTCTCATTACTAATACTGGCTTACCTAGACTTGGTGCCTCTTCTTGCACTCCACCACTATCAGTTATGATAAAATATGATTTATGTAAATACGCGCACACTTGGCCACCCATACGCATCAACACTTGGCCACTTGAGTGCTAAAAAATATTCTTACGCAATTGTAGCATAGGGTGGCCAAAT
>JALSMC010000154.1 GCA_026987995.1 Sulfurimonas sp.
AAAGTGTTCTTCTACAAACATTCTAACTTCTTTTTGTGTAGTTTTAGTGTTGTTTCTTACATTAAACATTAACTTGAGTTCATTTGGAGTTACATTTGTCACCTGCATCCCTGAACGGATGTCTGTCACTACAAACTTACTCGGTGAGAAAAATTCATCACCATTATCTAAATCAACTCCTGCCATATTTCCCAATACTTTAGAAATATTATGAATAGGGTTTATCGCTTTTTCTGGGTAAGCCGCATGACCCTGTTTCCCTTTAAGTGTCACATAACCATTTATAGAACCACGACGTCCTACTTTTATGGCATCTCCAAACTTATTTGAACATGTTGGTTCTGCTACTACACAGGCATCAGGAAGTAAGTCATTATTTTCTAAAAATTCTAATAATTTTACAGTTCCATTAACCGCTTCACCCTCTTCATCTGAGGTAAGCATAAGAGAAAGTGTACCCTTAAACTCTTTAGTCTCTTTAACAGCTTGAGTAAACGCAGCTAATCCACTTTTCATATCTTGAGCACCACGTCCATAAATAAAGCCATCTTTTTCAAGAGCTTCATAAGGGTTACTGTCCCAGTTACTTCCAGCGGGAACTACATCTACATGCCCTGCAAAACAGAGGTGTTCACCCTCACTAAACTTTTTATAAATAAAAAGATTTTTTACATCACCAGCATCAACTCGAACAGCGTCAAAGCCTTCAAGATACTCTTCTATAAAATCAAGCAAACCACCATCATCTGGCGTTTCACTTTTAGAGTTGATAAAAAATTTAAATAGTTCTATTACATCCACGACTTATTTTCCTGGGTTATCATAAAAAATATAAGGAGTTGAGAAATTACTCACTTCAAAGTAAAGCTTTTTTTCACCTGCATCTACCTTATAGTTTTGATTCAGGTCTAAGTAACCATAACCATACCTATAGTTTCTAGACTCGATACCATTAGTTGCAACTGCTGTTGAGAGTTTATCTATCTTAATATATCGTTGTACAAGTTTTTCACCCATATAAACATCTAAAACACCATCTGTTCCTGTCCAGTTTTGTATACTACGACCTATTTTGTTTTGTGTCTCTTGTGTACAAGCACTCAACATTAAAGCTACTATCACACCTGTAAGTAAAATAATTTTTCGCATTATGCTTCTCCATTTTTTAAGATTCTTAGAGCAGTTTCTTCATCATCTGTTCGCATAAGTGACTCACCAACTAAAAAGGCATCAACACCAGCTTTGCTTAAATCTTCAAGTTGACCATGCTCATATATACCACTCTCAGCTACAATAATTTTACCATTAGGAATAAGCGGTATCAGTTCATAACAGAGATTCATATTCATCTCAAAAGTTTGTAAGTTTCTGTGATTTATTCCGATTATATCTGCTCCAGCATAGATAGCCTTTACTAAGTCTTTTTTATCATGAACCTCAACAAGAGCTTCCATACCTAAGTGTCTTGTATAACCGAGTAAGTCTTTAAGTTCAGCCTTAGAAAGAGCTGCAGCGATAAGTAAAATAAAATCAGCACCATGCACAACAGCTTCAAGAACTTGATACTTTGAGACTATAAAATCTTTACGAAGAAGAGGTATACCAACATAACGGCGAATACCACCAAGATAATCTAGGCTTCCTTGAAAAAAGTGAGGTTCAGTGAGGATAGAGATAGCACTAGCACCACCGCGTTCATAAGCTTGAGCAATTGCTAAAGGATCAAAGTCTTCACGGATGATTCCCTTTGAAGGAGAAGCTTTTTTTACCTCAGAGATAATTCTATAAGGATCCTCCTCTGTCGCTTTTAAGTAAGGAATAACATCACGAGGGGCTCTCGCATTAAAAGCGAGTGAACGACCAAGCCAATCAAGAGAAAACTCTTTCTCGCGTTTAACTAAATCCTCTTTTGTTTTTTTAATAATATCATCTAAAATCATTTTCTTTTTTTACCTTTTTTATTTTTTAAACATTCATCTATCTTTTCTATATGTACTTTTACTTCAGGGTCATCGCCACCTTCCATTTGAGCCACTTCTTTTATAAGTCTATCGGCCTCTTCACACTGACCTAGTTTATAATAACCCCATGCCTTAGAGTCAAGATAGAATGCAGACTTAGGCTGTAGTGCTAAAACTCTATCTATATACATCATACCTTTTTTAACATCAATCTCATGGTCTATAAGTATGTAACCAAGGTAGTTGAGATATACAGTCTGTTTATTTACAAGTACCACTTCTTCTAACTTAGATATGACACTTTGAAGTAAAGCTTTTGATGATTTGTCTTTTGCACCTTCATACTCATAAATAGCACTACGTCCAAGGTAGTCACTGTTAAGTGTTTTTGAATATAACTCTGAAGCAAGTGTATATGCTTTGTCATACT
>JALSMC010000155.1 GCA_026987995.1 Sulfurimonas sp.
CATCTGAGTGACTCATAGCGATATTTACTTTTTTAACAAAACTGGAGAGATAGTTTGAGGCCTCTATAAGCTCATCTTCGCTCTGCTCATCAACTCTTATATGTCTATGACTTAAACTACCTATATCATCACTTTCTAAATCTTTAGTTCTTTTCACAAAATCATTTATGTGATTTACTATCTCGCGAGAAAGCACATAAGAAAAAAGTATAATTATCAAAGCGATAATAAGAGATATGTATTGAAATTTTATAAAATTACTATTTTTTTCTTCACTGTAGTCGGTATAGAGCCAAACTGCTGTATCCATTGTGTTTAAAAGTTTTATATTTTTTTCATAAATATAGATTATTGAGTCATTTATACTGTTTTCTATTTTAAAGATATTTAATATGTATTTTTCATATTCTTTCCAATAGTTATATGTTTTTTTAGTAAGATTGTAGACTTCAGGTATCGCCTTAATTTCTTCGTTATTCATAAACCATGTTATAGTTTCGTTATATAAATCTTTTGCTTTTATAAACTGTGCATAATCCTCTTTATGATCAGTCCTTAAGTACCTCTCGACAAAAAGTCCCATTCTTTGAGAAAGCATTCTTTGTCTTCCTGAGAGATCAATAAACTCAGCACTCAAGTCATTTGATACCATTATCTTTACTATTTTGTTTGATTCGTTTAAGAGCGTTGTTGTTCTTCCAGTTAAAGCTTCTAGATCTCCTCTTCTAAGAGTTACGGCTTTTTTTATTTTCTCAATCTCTTTTCTAAAAGGCAGCCAAAGTGCTCTGACCTCCTCAAGTTTAGATTTTATTTTAATATTTTGTGGGACATAAATACCTTTTACTGAGTTTCCGTTTATAAGGTCTTTTAGATTATTGTCAAATAGGTCAATTGCGCTATTTAGTTCCCTAAAATCCATGCTTTGTTTGTATTTGATATAAAATATCTCTTTACTCATCTTTTGGGTCAGCATTCTTTGCTTTCCTGCGATGTTAATTATGAGTGAGTCTTTTTTACTTCTCTCATTCATAACAACTGTCAAAGTAATCACAAATACTATCACAAAAGATAGTGCGCTTCCTGCAAGATGTAGTTTTCTATTGATTCCTCTTGGTTTTAACATAATTATTCCTATTCGTATATGGCTTTTAAATCATCAAAATTTAGTATCTTAACAGAGTTTTTCTCTATCTCTATTACTCCGTTTCTTGTTAGTTTTTTAAGTATTCTAGAAAGTGTTTCTGGCTGGATATGTAGCATATATGCTGTTTCATGTTTTTTAAGTGTATTAAAATTATTTAAATCATTAGCCAACATATGAGCGACCTTAGCGGTTCCATCAAAGACAACATCACGACTAATGATGCACTGAAGCTGCTGAATCATCTTAAATGACTCTCTTAGTATAGTTTTCATAAAGTCATAGTCACCATGCATCAACTCTCTAAATTTGGCATTATCAAAAGTTATTATTTTACTATTTTCCATAAATTCTGCATTGGCATAACAGCTTATCGTATGTTCATCACAAAGTTTTGTAGTGTTAAATATTATAGAGTTTGAGCTAACTTTATATAAAAATATCTCGCTGTCAAATCTATCTACTTTGTAAAACTTAACTGAGCCCTCGTAAAGATAAAAAATATCATCTTTATCATCTTTCTCATAAAAAAGTATGTCAGCAGCTACACGATTTTTAAGTGTTGCTATTTGTGAAAGTTTTTCTAAGGTTTCATCGCCAATATCATTAAAAAATGACATAGTTTTAAAAAGAGTTTTATCTATCAAATAGTTTTCCAATAAATATATATTTTAGTTCTCATACATCTCCAATAACTTATCAGCATTGAGTACTTTAAAGTCGTCACCAGTTATAATTAAGCCTCTTTTTTTCAGCTTTGTCAAAGTCCTTGAGAGAGTTTCGGGAGTAAGGTTTAAAAGTGATGCAACTTTTGTGTTTTTAAGTGAAGAAAAAAGCTCACCATGCTCTACTAAAAACTTTGCTATTTTTGCTTCAGAGGTCAAGACTACCTCATTTGTTACAACCTCACTCATAATCTTCAATTTGCTAGCTAGTGATTTGATAATACGCAAAGAGAAGTCAGGATTTTTAAAAAAATCTTCTTCTAATTTCTTATATTCTATCTTTAGTACTTCACCCTTACATGTAAACTCGGCAGTTGCTGGATAAGGGATATTTTCGAAGTTTGCAAGCTCTGCTACTAGACTTACTGGTAGAAACTCGTGCAAGGATATTTGATTGCCTTTGTGGTTAGTCTTATAAAGCCTTACTGCTCCATCAAGTAAAATATGTAAGTACTTCGGCTCTTCGCCTTCAAAAAAGAGTATCTCTTTTGGATTGTACTTTTTTATCATTGATATATCAT